>JANOLJ010000401.1:0-26807 GCA_031419715.1 Burkholderiales bacterium
CCGCCCGGCCCAGGGGGGGCCCCGCTGAGCTACTTTACCCCCCCCCGCGCCGGCGGCACCTGGGCCTAGGCCGCGGTGCCGTTTCAAGCAGACGCCGAGCCTCAAGAAGCGCATCGATTCGCCGATATCCCCGGTGTGCACCTGCGGCCAGTACCCGCGTCGTGGGTGCGGGAGGCCGATGAAAGGCGAATCCATGTTCCGGTTGTTGCGTTACTTCTCTCTGGCCAGTCTGGTGTCGATCATTGCGGCGACGGTCGGGCTGAGCATTCTTCAGCAAAAGCTCGCCACCGACGACGTGGTCCGGCTCGGCGAGGCCGGCAATGCCGAGAATGGGCGCGTCTTGGCGAACACCTACGCCGAGCCCTTGCGCGCCCTCCTGGCACTGGCGCCGACGCTGTCTGCCGAGCAACTCCAGGTTCACCCCCAGACCCGCCAACTGCACGAGCTGCTGCGCCGCGCCGTGGGTGGCACCGGAATCATCAAGATCAAGGCCTACACGCTGGATGGCCGAACCGTCTATTCCAGCGAAGCGCGCCAGATCGGCGAGGACAAGAGTGCGAACGCCGGCTTTCTCGCGGCGCGCGCGGGCAAAGTGGTCACCGAGATCACCCAACGCGACCACTTCAGCGCCTTCGAGCAGCAACTGATGGAGCGCAGCGTGCTTTCGACCTACCTGCCGATCCGCAAGGGTGGGTCCGAGCCGATCGAAGCCGTGCTCGAGATCTACGGCGACGTCACGCCATTTCTGCAGCAGATGCAGGTCACCCAGCGCCAAGTCGTCTCCGGCGTGGTGGCGATCCTGTTGCTGCTCTATGGCGTGTTGTTCCTGGTCGTCAGGCATGCCGACCGCATCTTGCGGCGCCAGGAACGCCAAAGGCTTGAAGCGTCCGAGGCGCTGCGCGAAGCGCGCGATGAACTCGAGCAGCGCGTCGCCGAAATGCGCCAGGTCGATGCGCGACGCGAGCGCTATCTGGCGCTGAGCACGCTGTCGTCGGACTGGTTCTGGGATCAGGACGCGCAATTTCGCTTCATCGACCTCGACTCGAAGAGCGACCAATTCGGCGGCATCGAGCGCGCCTCTCATCTGGGCACGGTGCGCTGGGAGCTGCCGTACACCGAGCCGGTGGGCACGACCTGGGAGCTGCACCGCGCAGAGGTCCAGGCGCACCGGCCGTTTCGCAACCTGCTGCTGCGCCGCTCGCCGCCGAGCGGCGTGCGCTACATCAACGTGTGCGGCGAGCCGGTGTTCGCCACGGACGGCAGCTTCACGGGCTACCGCGGTGTGGGCAGCGACGTGACCGAGCGCATCGAGGCCGAGTTAGCGCTGCGCGCGGCGCGCGACACCCTGGCGGCGAACAAGGCGCAGCTAGAGCATGCGCGGTTCCTGGACGCGCTGCTCGGAGCGCTGCCAGTGGGCGTTGCCCTTGTCGATACGAAGCTCGACGTCGTGCTCGCCAATGAGGCGAGCCGCAGGCTGCAAGGCTCGGGGGCCGAGCTGCTGCGCGCCGGCAAATCGATCGTGGAACTGTTTCGCCACCATGCCAAGACCGGTGTCTACGGCCCGGGCGACGCCGACGAGCTCCTCACCGCTCGGCTCGCGCGCACCCGCGATGCGCGCCCGTTTGTCGTCGAACGCCAGATGACCGACGGCTGCATCGTCGAGATCCGCGGCACGCAGTTGCCCGATGGCCACCGGCTCACGACGTACACCGACATGACCGAGCAGCATCGCGCCGAAGCCGCGCTGCGCGAGAGCGAAACCCGGAACCGCGAACAGGCGGTGTTCCTGCAGACCTTGCTCGATACGCTGCCGGTCGGGGTGTCGCTGGTGGACAAGAACTTCGAGCTGGTGGTGGGCAACCAGGCGTGCCTGCACCTGCTCGATATGCCGCCCGAGATGTATCACAAGGGCATGCCGATCGAGACCGTGATTCGCCACATCGCCGAACGCGGCGGCTACGGGCCCGGCGACCCCGAAACGCATGTCGCGGCACGCATGGCACTGGCGCGCGACCCGAAGCCACACTGCTTCGAGCGGGTGCGCCGAGACGGCCTGGTTCTTGAGGTGCGCGGCGTGCCCCTGGCCGACGGCAGCATGGTGTCGGTCTACACCGACATCACGGAACGCAAGCACGCCGAGCGCAGCCTGCGTGAGGCGCGCGACGCCGCCGAAGCCGGCAGCCGCGCCAAGAGCGCTTTCCTGGCGGTGATGAGCCACGAGATCCGCACGCCGATGAACGCCGTGATCGGCCTGCTCGAACTGCTGCGCCTGAGCGCGCTCGACGCTGAGCAGGTCGAGACCGTGGACACGGTGCGCGAGTCGAGCAAGTCGCTGTTGCGGCTGATCGACGACGTGCTCGACTTCTCCAAGATCGAGGCCGACAAGCTGGAACTGCAGACCGAACCGGCGTCGCTCGTCGAACTGTTCGACAGCGTGCAGCACAACTTCGCCGGCGTGGCGAGTCAAAAGGGCGTGCAACTGCGCTGTCGCGTCGACGCGCACATCGCGCCGGCACTGCTGCTGGACCGGCTGCGGCTGCGCCAGATCGTGAACAACCTGCTGAGCAATGCGATCAAGTTCACCGAACAGGGCCTGGTCGAGCTGCGCGCGGAGTTGCTCGAACAGCACGACGCTCATGACGAGGTGCGCATCACCGTGCGCGACACCGGTGTGGGCATTGAGCCGCTGGCGCTGACGCGCCTGTTCGAGCCGTTCAGTCAGGCCGACCAGGCGATCGAGCGGCGCTATGGCGGCACGGGCCTCGGCCTGGCGATCTGCAAGCGCCTGGCCAAGCTGATGGGCGCGAACATCGACCTGCAAAGCACACCTGGCGTCGGTACCTGCTTCAGCTTGACGCTGCGGCTGCGCCACGCCGAACAGGTGCAGCGCCAGGTGGAAGCGCCGATGCCGATGGAGGCGATGGCGAAGATGCTGCGGCGACGCGACACACCGAGTGTCGACGCGGCACGCGCCGAGGGGCGCCTGATCCTCGTGGTGGACGACCATCCGGTGAACCGCCGCATCCTGGCGCGCCAGTTGAACGTGCTCGGCTACGCCGCGCAGACCGCGTCGGACGGCGAAGAAGCGCTCAAGCTGTGGCGGCACGGCGGCTTCGGCCTGGTGCTCACCGACTGCCAAATGCCCGGCATGGATGGCTACCAACTCGCCCGTGCGATTCGCGCCCTGGAGCCGCGCGGCGCGGCGCGCGTTGCGATCGTTGCTTGCACGGCGAACGTGGCGCATGAGGTGACAGAGCTGTGCCGGGTGGCCGGCATGGATGAAGCACTCACCAAGCCGGTCGAGCTGGCGCGGCTGAAGCCGATGCTCGACCGCTGGTTGCGCGCGGTCGAGTTGCCCGAGCCCGCCTTGCCGCAGGAGCCACCCGAGCCGTTGGCCACCGACTTCGGCTCGCTTGCCGAGCTTACGCACGGCAACGCAGCGCTGGAACGCGACCTGCTCGACGACTTTCGGCGCTCCAACGCCGACGATCTGAAGGCCGCTGCCCAGGCGGTGCAAACCGTATCGATCACCGACGTGCGGCGCGTCGCGCACCGCATTCGCGGCGCCGCGCGCACCATCGGTGCCAGCGCTCTGGCGCAGGCGGCGGAAAATCTTGAGCAGGCCGCCCAGGCGGGCGACTGGCGGCGCGTGTCGTCGATCTGGCCGGCACTGCGGCAAGAGAGCCTGCGACTGGACGAACGCATCGCCGCGAATCACCCCGTGGAGGAGGCCACATGACCGAACCCCAGCCCCTGCCCCACACCGTGCTCGTCGTCGAAGACCATGCGTTCCAGCGGCGCACGCTGGTGCGCGTGCTTGAGTCGATGGGTGTGGCTCGTGTCATCGAGGCCAAAGACGGCAGCCAGGCCCTGGCGCTGCTGGCCGGCGGCACGCACCGCGTGGACATGGTCTTCACCGACCTCGACATGCCGACGATGGACGGCATGGCGCTGATGCGCCAGATTGGCCAGCACGCTCCCGCGGCCGGCCTGGTGGTGTTGAGCGCGGTGTCACCGGACTTGCTCGCCGCCGTGCAATGGCTGGCGCGTGAGCAACGCATCAACCTGGTCGCCGTGCTCGGCAAGCCGGCGTCAGCCAAGGCCATTGAGGCCGCCTTGCGCTGCTCAAGGGGCTCGGGCAGAGCGCAACCGGCGGCGGGCCGCGCTGCCCCGACGTTCACGCTCGATCAGATCGGCGCGGCGTTGTCGGCCGGGCAGTTCGAGGCCTTCATCCAGCCCAAGGTTCGCTTGGGCGATGGGCAATTCGCTGGCGGTGAAGCGCTGGCGCGCTGGGCGCATCCGCAGCACGGCTGGGTGGCGCCGGTGGCGTTCATCGACGCCATCGAGTCCTCGGCGCTCATCGAGCCGTTCTCACTGGCGATGCTCGAAAGCGCGGCCGGGGCAGTGCGCTGGCTTGAAGATTCGGCGCTGCCAGGTCGCATCGCCATCAATGCCTCGCCCGCCTGGCTGGATCAGCCGACGATGGCCGAACGCCTGATGCAGACCGTGGCGCGCCTGGGCCTGCCGATCGAGCGCCTGATCATCGAAGTGACGGAAAGCGTGGCGAACGGCAACCTCGCCGCGGCATTGGAAAACCTGGCGCGCCTGCGAATGCGCGGCTTCAAGCTCTCGGTGGACGACTTCGGCACCGGATATTCATCACTGCAACGCCTCGTGTCCTCGCCGTTCAGCGAACTCAAACTCGACCGAAGTTTCATCAGCGGCGTCGAGCGCAACTCGCCACGCTGGTTTGTCGTGGAGTCGACGATCGCGCTGGCACGCAATCTCGGCCTGGAAACGGTGGCCGAGGGCATCGAGACGCAAGCCGAATGGCAACTGCTGAAAGACGCGGGCTGCGACGCCGCGCAGGGCTATTTCATCGCCAAGCCGATGTGCCAGGCCGACTTCAAACGCTGGTCGCGGGCGCATGGCAGCGTGCCGGTTTCGGGTGCGGTGGCGCTGAGCCACTGATACAGACGGGCGTTCAGTCGCAGTAGTGCGACGAATTGGGGGAATTCGTTTGCGGCCCTTGGCTGACTGCGGGGGTCGTGTTGGCCTGCCTTCGTCGTGGCGGCAGGGCGACGGCGGCGCCCCCGTTCTCCGGCCCACGCTCGCGGGGCAGCGTCGCGGCCCGCAACCCCCAGTTGCGTCAACACGGTTTCGCCCTGGATGCGTTGAGGACACCGCGAATGGTGCCTGCGCCCGGGGGCACCACCGCCGCCCTGTGGCACCTTGGGTGGCGTGCCACGCCTTTGCCTGCCACGCTGCTCGACATCTGCACGCAGCGAGCGACGAAGGCCAGCAAAGGGCCGACAACGAGCACTCCCAACCCGTCGGCCTTATGCGATTCAACGCCCTTGCGTATGAGCCGCCGAGCCCACGGGTTCACGCATCGAACCGCCCATGCGGGCACGCCAGATAAAACCATTCCTTGCCGGGTTCGGCGGAGGGATTCGGGAACACGACGCGCCCGTCGGACGGCGCGAGCAGCGGGGCGCCGTCGTTGCGGGTCGCGATCACGTCCCCGGTGCGCACCGCATCGAAGCTCGCCCAGGCGCGGCTGAAGCGGTCGTCGGGATGGTGCTTGTCCACCACCTGGAACAGGCGCAACGCCTCCAGGTGTGAGGCGGCCGGCGGGTCCGGCGCATCGATCAGGCGCAGATGCGCCAGGGTGTTGACGATCGCCCGGTACGCCACCTCCTGCGCCTGTGGGTCGTCGTGCTGCCCGCACTCCAGTGTGATGGCCCAGCCGCCGCAACGCCGCATGTATTCCGTCGTGCCCACGCCATAGTCGGCGTGCAGATCGTCCGCCGCATGGCCCTCGTGCACGCGTTGCGCGCGGCGCTGCGCAACACCTCGGGCATAGGTGTCGAGCCAGCCATCGACGACGCGGTCCACGCCCAGCCGCTGCACCAGCGCTTCTTCGCGCGCCGCGTGGCCGAACGGTTCCAGCGCGCCTTGGTTGTCGGGCGGGCCGAGCATCGCGAACGGCTCGCCGGGCGTGCGAAACGAGTGCAGGTCGAGCAGCACGTCGTGGCGCGCCAGCAGCGGGCACAACCAGTTCGCGATGTGGTCTTCGAACTCGTGCGGCTGCGCGCAGGGCGCGAGCCGGCGGTTCAGGTTGCGGTCGCCTTCACGCGTGCGCTTTTTGTGGGCCAGCGGGTTCGCCACCGGCACGAAGGTGACGGCACCGCTGACCAGCGCGAGCCGCTCCTGCTCGATGTCGTGCAACACGCGGCGGATCGCCACGCTGCCGCAGGTTTCGTTGCCGTGCACCGCGCCGGTGACGATCAGGCGCGGGCCCGGCGCGGGCGAGGTGAAATTGATCGACTCGAAAGCGCGCATCGCGGCAAACCAGAGTGGCGGGGCGGTTGAGCATAGCGCCGCGTCGCCCACCGGCCGGGCGGGATAGCCCCCAGTGTGCAAACGCGCAAACGCAGGTCAGAATGGTTTCGATCCACGCCGCGCGACACCGCCATGAACATCGCCATGCCCCTGCTCCAGCGCGCGCGCGCCAGCCCATCGTTGCCCGCCATCACCTTCGGCGCGCGCAGTTGGAGCTTTGGTGAGATCGTCGATCGGGCGTCGCGCCTGGGCGCGGGACTGCGCGCGGCGCAGGGCTTGGCGGCGGGCGACCGGGTCGTGCTGTGCATGGAGAACCGCGCGGAATTTCTGGAGTCGCTGTTCGCTTGCTGGATCGCCGGGCTCGTCGCGGTGCCGACGAATGCGAAGTTGCATGCGCGCGAGGTGGCGCACATCGTGCGCGACAGCGGTGCGCGCGCGCTGCTCACCAGCGAATCGCTTGAGCCAGCCATCACCGCCGCGCTCAGCGAAGACGGCTTGCCGAGCCCGGGTGTCACCGTGGCGGGCAGCGCCGCCTACGCACGCGCGTCTGAGGCGCCACCCATGGCGTGCGCGCACCGCGAGCCTACCGACACCGCCTGGATCTTCTACACCAGCGGCACCACCGGCCGCCCGAAGGGCGCGATGCTCACGCACCGCAACCTGATGTTCATGAGCCTCGCGTATTACGCCGACATCGAGCGCGTCGAGCCGGGCGCCACCAAGCTGCATGCCGCGCCGCTGTCGCACGCCTCGGGCATCTACAGCCTGCCGCACTTGTTCGGCGGCGGCCATCAGGTGGTGTTGCCCGGCTTCGACGCCGACGACGTGCTCGCCGCCTGCGCACGCTACCGCGACGTCACGTTGTTCGGCGCGCCGACGATGGTGTCGCGGCTCGTGAACGCGCTCGCCGGGCGCGAACACCGATCCGGCCTGCGCACGCTCTACTACGGCGGCGGGCCGATGTATGTGAGCGACTTGCAGCGCGCGCTGGCGACGTTCGGGCCGGTCTTGTGGCAGCTCTACGGTCAGGGCGAAAGCCCGATGACGATCACCGGCTTGTCCAAGGCCGATCACCTGGGCGATGGCGGGCCGCGGCACCTGGCGCGGCTCGCGTCTTGCGGCACGGCGCGCACGGGGGTGATGGTGCGGGTGGTCGACGCCGCGGGCCGCGACGTGCCGGCAGGCGAGTCCGGCGAGGTGATCACCCGCAGCGACGCCGTGATGGCGGGCTACCACCACAATGCAGCGGCCAACGCCGCGGCGCTGCGCGACGGTTGGCTGTGGACGGGCGACATCGGGGCGCTCGACGAACTCGGCTACCTGCTGCTCCGCGATCGCTCGAAAGACATGATCATCTCCGGCGGCAGCAACATCTACCCGCGCGAAATCGAGGAGTGCCTGCTGCGCCATCCTGGCGTGCTGGAGTGTTCCGTGGTCGGGCGGCCGCATCCCGACTGGGGTGAGGAAGTCGTGGCCTTCGTCGTGGCGCGGCCCGGGCAGGAGCCGGGCGACGCTGAATTCGACGCTGAACTTGACGCGCAACTCGACGCGCAACTCGACGCTTTGTGCCTGGCCCACATCGCCCGTTTCAAGCGCCCGCGCCAGTACATCCGGCTCGCGGCGTTGCCGAAGAACAACTACGGCAAGGTTCTGAAGACCGAACTGCGCCTGCAACTGCAGAAGGATGGAAACGATGCCTGACACCGCGAACCGCCGCGAACCGCCGGGGCACAGCCTGCAAGGCGACTGCTGCATGAACGACGTCCAAGTCGAGCGCCACGGCCGCGTGCGCCTGATCACGATCAACCGGCCAGCGAAGATGAACTCGCTGGACTTCGCGGCGAATGACAAGCTCGTTGCCGCGTGGCGCGAGTTCGACGCCGACGACGACGCGTTTGTTGCCGTCATCACCGGCGCGGGCGAGCAGGCCTTCTGCGCCGGCGCGGACCTGAAGACGTACACGATGGACTTCGCGCGCCGCCCCGCGCCCGAGTTCCGCGGCCGCTACACCAACGGCCCGGGCTTCGGCGGAATCACGCGCAACCTGGACATCTTCAAACCCATCGTCGCGGCGGTGAACGGCTATGCGATCTCCGGCGGCTTCGAGCTGGCGCTGGCCTGCGACCTGCGCTTTTGTTCGCCCAACGCCGAGTTCGCGCTGCAAGACACGAAGTGGGGTTTCCACGCCTGTGACGGCGGGCTGATCCGCTTGCCGCAGGTCATCGGCATGGGGCACGCGATGGAGATCGTGTTGTCGGGCGAACGCGTGAACGCCGAGCACGCCTACCGCATCGGTCTGGTGAACCGCGTCTGGCCGCAGGTCGAGCTGCTGGCACGCAGCATGGACTACGCGCAAATGCTCGCGCAGCGCTCGCCGCTGGCGCAGCGCTTCGCCAAGGAAGTGATGAAGCGCGCGGTGGGGCAGCCGCTAGACGACGCACTGCGCATGGAGTCGCGTTCGTTCCACGATCTCGGGCAGACGGAAGATCTGGCCGAAGGCACGACCGCGTTTCGCGAGCGGCGCGACGCAACGTTCAAGGGGCGGTGAATTGGCTCGACCCTGCCCGCTCGGCGTCAGCCGCCGATCTGCGCCGTCTCGCGCGTCCAGGCCTTGCACTGCTCACTCAAGGTCAGGCCCAGGCCCGGCCGCGTAGGCACGAGCATGCGCCCGTGGTTGATTTCGATGCGCTCATTGAACAGCGGCTCCAGCCAATCGAAGTGTTCGACCCACGGCTCGCGCGGGTAGGCCGCGGCGAGGTGGATGTGCAGCTCCATCGCGAAGTGCGGCGCGAGCATCAGGCCGGCGTGGTCTGCGAGCGCCGCGACTTTCAGGAACGGCGTGATGCCGCCGACGCGCGGCGCGTCGGGCTGCACAAAGTCGGCGCCGCGATGCCGGATCAGCTCGGCGTGTTCGGCGGCGCTGGTGAGCATTTCGCCGGTGGCGATCGGCGTGTCGAACTGCGCCGCCAGCGCGGCGTGGCCTTCGTGGTCGTAGGCGTCCAGCGGCTCTTCGATCCACACCAGATTGAATGATTCAAAGACCCTGCACATCCGCTGCGCCGTGGGCCGGTCCCATTGCTGGTTCGCGTCCACCATCAGCGCCATCGTGTCGCCCACATGCGTGCGCACCGCCTCGACGCGCTGTATGTCCAGCGCGCGATCCGCTTGCCCCACTTTGAGCTTGATGCCGCCGATGCCGCGTTCGCGCGACGCGCTGGCGTTCACGAGCAATTGCTCGATCGGCGTATGCAGGAACCCGCCCGAGGTGTTGTAGCAGCGCACCGAATCACGGTGCGCACCCAGCAGCTTCGCCAGCGACAGCCGGGCGCGCTTGGCTTTCATGTCCCACAGCGCCACGTCGAACGCGGCTATCGCCTGCACGCCTAAGCCGCTGCGCCCGACCGACGCGCCGGCCCAGCAGAGTTTGTCCCACAGGCGGGCGATGTCGTTCGGGTCTTCGCCAAGCAATGCCGGCGCGATTTCTTTCGCGTGCGCGAACTGGCCCGGCCCGCCAGCGCGCTTGGAGTAGCTGAAGCCCAGCCCCTCATGGCCGTCTTGCGTTTGCACTTCGGCGAACAGCAACGCCACCTCCGTCATCGGCTTTTGCCGGCCGGTGAGCACCTTGGCGTCGCTGATCGGCGTGGCCAGCGGCAAGTAACAAGAGGAGAGCCGAATTCCAGCGATGCGGTCCGCGGGCGTTCCCATGGCGTTCATTCCGGCTTGATGCCCGCAGTGCGGATGACCTGGGTCCACAGATCGATCTCGCTCTTCACGAAGTCGCTGTACGCCTTGGCGCCGGGCTGCGGCACGACAAAGCCCACCGACTCCAGGCGCTGTTTGATCTCCGGCGACGTCATCACCTTGCGCAGCGCGGCCTCGAGTTTGTCGACGATGGGCTGGGGCGTGCCCTTGATCGCCGAGATGCCCGACCACGACAGCGCCTGGAAGCCGGCGAAGCCGCTCTCGGCGATGGTGGGCACGTCGGGGTAGAGGGGGTTGCGCTGCGCACTCGTCACTGCCAGCGCGCGCAGCTTGCCGGCCTTGACGTGCGGCAATGCCACGTCCTGGTTGATGAACATCAGCGGAATCTGCCCGCCCAGCAGGTCTTGCATCATCGGCCCGCCGCCGCGGTACGGAATGCCGACGAGAAAAAAGCCGTTGCACTCCTTGACGCCCTTCGGGCATTCGCTGGCGCGCTGCTTGAGGAGCTCCATCGCCATGTGGCCCGACGCCGCGTGCGTGTAGCCGTAGTTCAGCTTGCCCGGGTTCTGGCGCACGTAATCGACGAGTTCCTTGAAGCTCGTGAACGGTGTGCCGGCGTTCACCACCAGCACGTTCGGGCCGGAGTGCACCTGGGCGAGGTGCACGAAGTCTTGCAGTGAGTTGTAGCCGAGCTTCGCGTCCAGGCCATGCGCGACGGCGTTCTGGCCGACGCCGGTCTGCATCAGCGTGTAGCCGTCAGGCGCCGCTTTCGCCCCGCGCAGCGTGCCGATCGTGCCGCCTGCGCCGCCGACGTTGTCGACGATGAACTGCTGGCCGAGCTCCTTGGCCAACGCATCGGCGACCAGACGCGCCATGATGTCGCTCGTGCCGCCGGCCGGGAACGGGCTGATCAGACGCACCGGTTTGCTCGGCCAGGCGTCTTGCGCCTGCGCGGAAAGTGCGGGCAAGGCTAGCAGTGCCACCAGCGCGGCGCGCAGAGGAAGGCAGCAGAGTCGGGTGAGCATGTTCATGGTCGAGGTCTCGTTGAATCGGGCGCAGGAAACTCGTTGCGCCACGGGTCGCAGCAGGAAGGCATTTTGCGCTGATGCGCATCCCTCGGTGGCGCCGGTGCCGAGCGAAATCTGTTGCCACGCCGCCGAGCCCGCGCGCGCCAAACAGGAGTAGAGTGGCAAGCCCGTCTTTCGTCTACACCCTCTCAAGGAAATGTGGCTCTGCCACTTTCCTTGATCCCCGCGGGGGACGGCTGGCTTCGGCCGGCCTTGGGGCGCTCATGAGTAAATGTGCCTCTGCCACTTTACTCATACCCCCTCGGGGGGCGGACGACGTAGTCGTCGGCCTGGGGGCGCTCTCAGGAGCCCGAATATGAACATTCATCGCATCTGGGCCGCTCCCGCAGCCGTGGCGCTCGCCCTTGCAGCGGCGTCGAGCTTTGCGCAGGACAAACCGAACTCCGGCACCGCGGCCAAGCCGAAAGCCGGGGCCACCTCGGCAACAAAAGCACCTGCCACGCAGGCGCCGGTGCAGTTGAACGGCGTGAATTCGAAGGCGACACCCGAGCCCACCGGCACCAAGCAAATGACCCCCGCCGCCGCACGGAGTGTTCCCGGGTCGAAGCGCGACGGCGAGTCGTGTCACAGCAAGGAAAGTGACGCTTGAGGCTTACAGGTCAGGTGCGTATCGCTTCGCCATGTCTTCCTGTGTTTCGGGCGCGACCACGATGCCCGTCTGGTCGCTGATCATCTTGCCCGCGGTGGGCAAGGTGGTCCGCTTGGCGCGTCGGGGATGAGCAACTCGCCGTCGGTGTTGATCTTGACGAAACCCGGCGCACCGCCGCGCGGCGACGCGTCGAGGTTGTCGTGCGCGTCCGTCGTCATGAGGCGAGCAGTTCCTCCTCCATACGACGAACGCCGACAATCAAATTCTTGAAGCTTGCAGATCGAACATTGGCGATATCCAGAAGCGGGCCGAGTTGCCGCGACCCGCTGACCTTCTGATAGGCGTTGCGGGTAAGCTTCGCCAACTCTTGGCTCGGGTTCTCGACGCGATCGGGCGCACGCAAGTGTGCTTTGCCTTGATGGCGCACCAAGCCCGTCAGGCCCCGTGCCGTTTCAACGGCACGCAGATCGGCGAGGTAAAACGACTCCAGCTCGTGACACGCAATACGCACGAGCGAGGCAGCCTGGCGACCCGCCTGCGCGCACAGATCGAGCAACTTTGCCTTGACCACCTTGCAGTCGGGGGCGCTGTCCTGGTCGCGCAACACGACGAATCTTGCGTGCGGGTTCCTGTAGCCGCGCATTCGCCTGACCATCTGCTTTTCGAGATCCTGCTTGCCCTCGAAGACCATCAGTCGCGGTTGAACCCGCGAGTCGAGCACACGGGGGAGGAGCCCAAGCAGCATCGCCTTCGCCGACTCCTCCTCCAGCAAGAAAACGAGCTCCTTCATTGCGGGTCCGCGCCTTCAAAGAAACCTTGCTTCCACAAGTAACCCATCTGGTCGCCGTCGGCCATGTAGGCCTTGATCTGTTCGTCATCGCGGGCGCGCCGAATTTCGGTGGCGCCGTCCTTCTTCACGAGCCAGCACACTTCTTCGAGCGCCACCGCGTTCAGGAAGTCAGGCGAGTGCGTGGAAACCAACACCTGCCCACCACGGTGCGCGTAGAGCCGGAACTCCTCTGCCAGCTCCGCCATCAGCTTCGGGTAGAGCTGGTTCTCCGGTTCTTCGACGCACAGCAACGGGTGCGGCTTGGGGTCATGCAGCAGCACCAGATAAGCGAACATCTTGATCGTGCCGTCAGATACGAAGCGGTCGAGGAAGGGTGTCTTGAACGTGCCGTCCTGGAAGCGCAGGGTCAGGTAGCCGTCGTCCATGGGTACCGGAGTCACCGAGGAAATTCCAGGTACGCGGCGCGTCATGGCGTCGAGGATGATCTGAAACTCCTTGGGATGCTGCTCAAAGAGATAACGCGCCACCAGCGGCAGGTTCTCACCCGTTTGCGAGAGGTGTTCCGATTCGCCCATCGCCTCTTTGCGCCCGCGGGCCGCGCTGATGTGGAAGTCCGAAACATGCCACGATTCGATCAGTTGGCGAAAGGCATTGGCGGCCTTGAATCGCTCGAACTGCCCCAGCCCTTTGATGGCCAAGGTCTCCGGTGCTACCCGTTGTGGTTCACGCTCTAGGTCTTCCTCGGACTTCTGGAAGTCTTCCTCGTTCGTAATCGCGTAACCCTCGCCGTTGGAGAAGTCCAGAAAGCGAAAAGGGCTGCCGAAACGACCGCGTTTGTAGCGCAGGATTTCTCGCTGAACAAAGGGTGCGCCTGCACGTTCGCCGATTTCCAGCGAGTAGGTCACCAGGCGCTCAACACCCGTGATCTCCATGCGGTACTGGATCTCGATGAGGATGGTGTCGTCCACTGCGTCGCGGCTCAACACTTCGCGAAAGCGGCCACGGCTGTCCAGCGCCTGGCGCACATTGCCTTTCAGGCAATCGTGCAGGAAACCGAATACGTCGAACAACGTTGACTTGCCCGAACCATTCGCACCAACGACCACGAGAAAGGAGGGAATGTCCGTCAGATGAACGTCGCGGAAGACCTTGTAGTTTTTTAAGCGGATGGACTCGATCTTCATGTGGGCTACCTACTGACGTGTTCGCGGCGGTTTGGGTTGCGTGCGTGAAGTTCGAAGTGCGCAGCGAGGCCATGGGCTCACTGTGTTGCAGGCCCCGCGGCTGCGCGAGCCCACGCCTGCGTGCTGCGGCTCGCGCGATTCTGCCCTATGCCACGGGGCAAACAGGCGATGTGGGAAGTCGCTGATCCGCACCGGTTCTTGGGCGCCCAGCCTGGTTGGCTGGTTTCGCGTCGCGCGGGCCAGCGCGCCCCTTTTACACATCAGCCCGTGCGCCAGGAGTGGCGCGGCACATACCCGATCAGCGCCTTCGCCTTCGCATTCGATTGCAAGGTGTCGAACTTGCCGAGCCCGCGCGTCACCGGCACTTGCGGAAAGTTTTCTGCCATCAACTCCGCGCTGGGCCGCGCCATCACGCTGTCGCCCGCCGCGATGATGCAATGCTCGGCGCCATTGAGCGGCGCCTCGATCCCGAGGCGGCAGGCCAGGGCCACGTCGCGGCTGTCGACGTAAGACCACAGATTCCACTTGCGGATGTTCGGGTCGTTCTGCCAACCCGCGAACATGGCGTATTCGTGCGGTTCGATGATGTTCGAGATGCGCAAGCCGAGGAACGACGTACCGGGGTTCCAGCGGTGCATCTGCCGCGCCATTTCTTCCGCCAGGCCTTTCGCGAGGGCGTAGCCGTTCTCCGGCAGTGAGGCGTGCTCTTCCGTGATCGGCGCGAAGGCGGGCGACTCGCGCGTGAACGGCAGGCCGAACAGCGTTTCGCTCGATGCCCAGACGACGCGTTTGATGCCCAGCAGCGTGGCCGCGCTGAACACGTTGTAGGTCGTCATCAGGTTGTTCTGGAACGTCGTTGCGTCGGGCGCGAGGCCTGGTGCGGGAATGCCGGCAAGGTGGACCACGGCGTCGGCGAGTTCGAAGCCGCGGCGTCGCTCCACCGTGCCGGTGGCGCGGCGCAGTGCGTCGATGGCCTGGCCCATGTCGTTCAGATCGACTTTGAGAAAGTGACACAGCGGCTCGGCCGGCGCCACGAGGTCGACGTTGAGCACGCGGTAGCCATGCGCGAGCAATTCGCGCAGGACGGCGCGGCCGGCTTTGCCGCTGCCGCCGGTGACGACGATGTTTTTCATGGGGTGACTCTCCGAGGGCTGTGCTGGCCGGTGGGGCGAGCCCGCATTCTCGGGGTGATCGGCGATCGGCGACCGGCCTCGCGGCATGCGGCATGCGGCCGCGCCACGCGGCGCGAGTTGAGCGCCGTCGGGGGCCGAGAGGTGAGCGCAGCGCCGTCTGGGGGCCACCGGCCGGGGTACGATCGCGCGCATGGAATCAGGCATCAACGAAGCTGGCGCAACACCGCCCCCACCGCCCCCGCTGCCCGACCGGCTGTCGGTGGACCCGCGCAGCCCGCACCACGTCGCGGCCGTGTTCGAGCGGCCCATCGGCATCCGCCTGAACGACAAGGAGCGCACCGATGTCGAGGAGTACTGCATCAGCGAAGGCTGGGTCAAGGTGCCCGCGGCGAAAGCGCTGGACCGCCGGGGCCAACCGATGCTCATCAAGCTGAAGGGCAAGGTCGAGGCGTTCTACCGATAAGTGGCGGCTCGCGGCCATGTATGAACTCCACTACTGGCCGACGATCCAGGGCCGCGGCGAGTTCGTGCGGCTGGCGCTGGAAGCCGCCGGAGTGCCCTATATCGACGTGGCGCGCGGCGCCGAGTCCGCGGGCCAGGGCGTGCCGGCGATGTTGCGCCACCTGCAAGACACCCGGGTCACACATCCGCCGTTCGCGCCACCTTTCCTGAAAGACGGCGAGGTGCTGGTCGGGCAGACCGCGGCGATTTTGCAGTACCTTGGGCCGGCGTTGAAACTGGTGGCGCGCAATGAGCAGGCGCGCAGTTGGACGAACCAGATCCAGCTCACGATCGCCGACATCGTGACGGAAGCGCACGACACGCATCACCCCATCGCGAGCAGCTTGTATTACGAAGACCAGAAGGCGCAGGCGCTGCGCCGCGCGAAGGACTTTTGCGGCGCCCGCATCCCGAAGTATTTGCAGTGGTTCGAAAGCATCATCCAGCGCAATCCGGCCGGGCTGCGGCACCTGGTCGGCGGACGCCTGAGTTATGCCGATCTGTCGCTGTTCCAGCTCATCGAAGGCTTGCGCTACGCTTTCCCGAACGCGGCGGGGCGTGGCCTCGCACATACGCCGGAGATCGTGGCCCTGCACGGGCGCATCGCCGCGCTGCCGCGAGTTGCGGCCTACCTGCGCAGCGAGCGGCGCATTGCGTTCAATGAGATGGGCATCTTCCGGCGCTACCCCGAGCTTGACGCGCCGTAGCGCCGACAGCGAGCGCGGCCGTTGGGCACGCCCGATGGCACGCCCGATGGCACGGCCGATGGCACGGCCGATGGCACGGCCGAGGAGCGCAGCCGATCGGTACGCCCGTCAGCGCACGCCCGTCAGCGCCCGCCCGTCATCGGCAACACCGCGCCCGTCATGTACGCCGCTTCGCCCGAGAGCAACCAGGCGATCGCCTCGGCGCATTCGGCCGGCGTGCCGATGCGGCCCATCGGCACCGTCGCGATGACTTTCTGAAGGCGGTCCGCGACACCGGCTTCGGCGTGGATTTCGGTGTCGATCAAGCCCGGCATGACAGCGTTGACGCGGATGCCCTCGGCGGCGACTTCGCGCGACAGCCCCACCGTGATCGTGTTCACCGCGCCTTTCGCCGCCGCGTAAGGAATCCAGTTGCCCGCGCCGCCGAGCTGCGCGGCAATCGACGACACATTGACGATCGCGCCGCCGCGGCCGCCGTGCTGCGTTGACATGCGCCGCACCGCCTGCTGCGCGCACAGCAGCAGCCCGACGACATTCACGTCGAGGATGCGCCGCAGTGCCGCGGCGTCATAGCTGTCGAGCCTGCCGGCCTTGCCGGTGATGCCGGCGTTGTTCACCAGGCCAGTGAGGGGCCCGAGGTCGGCGTCGACGCGTTCGAACAAGCGCTGCACGTCCGCCGCATCCGCCGTGTCGGCCTGCACCGTGATCGCGCGCCCGCCAGCGCCGACGATGTCTGACACGACTTGCGCGGCACTGTCGGGCCGACGCAGATAGTTCACCGCCACCGCGTAGCCGCGTGAGCCGAGCAGCCGCGCCGTCGCCGCGCCGATGCCACGGCCCGAGCCGGTGACGAGCACCACGCTTTTGGAGTTGCCAGCCATGTGCTACTCCAGCTTGATCGTGGCGATGACGGGGCGAAACTGCTCCATCTGGCTGCGCAGCACCGCGTCTTGCTCGGCCGAGGTCGAGCCCACCGGCTCGGCGCCGAGGTCGGTCAACTTCTTTGCGACCTCGGGGTGGCGCACCGCGGCGGCCACTTCGCGCTGCAGTTGCTGCACGATGTCGCGCGGCGTCTTGCCCGGCGCAAACAGGCCGTTCCAGCCTTCGGCTTCCAACCCGGGGAAGCCCATTTCACGCACCGTGGGCACGTCGGGCAAGGCGGCAATGCGCTTCGCGCCGAAAGTCGCCAGCGCCTTCAGCGTGCCGGCCCTGATCTCGGCGAGCGACGACGACAACTGGTCGCCACCGACGTGGATGCGCCCGGACAACAGCTCCAGCTTCAGCGGCGCCGCGCCCTTGAACGGAATGTGCGTCATCGCCACCTTGGCGTCGCGGTTGAACGCCTCGCCCAGCACATTCATCGCCGAGCCCGGGCCGGTGGAGCCGTAGTTGTATTGCAGGGTCTTGTCGCGTTGCAGCAGCTCGGCGAGTTCGCGCACGTTTTTCACCGGCACGCTGGGGTGCGCGGTGAGCACGAAGGGTACGTTCACCGCGACCGAGACGCCCACAAAATCGGTGTCGACGTTGAACGGCGAGCGGTTCGCCAACTGCGCCGCCACCGAAGCGAGCGGGAACGTGATGTTGTGCATCAGCAGCGTGTAGCCGTCGGGCGCGGCCTTGGCCACGGCGTCGGCGCCGATCATGCCGGCGGCGCCGGCGCGGTTTTCCACGACGAAGGGCTGACCCATCGTCTCGGAGAGGCGCTGCGCGACGATGCGTGCCACCACGTCGGTGGTGCCACCCGGCGGGAACGGCACGATGATGCGCACCGGCTTGGACGGATAGGCCTGGGCGTATGCGCTCTGCCATGCGCTTGACACGATGGCCAGACTGAGCACGGCCAGCGCGCGCCCGAGCAAGCTTCTTTTATTCATCGACATCTCGTCTCCGGAAGTGGTTCGCGTGATTGCGCTTGTATCACCTCCGATGCGCTGCGCCCATCGGCATCTACGTGATGCGCGGCGCTTGGCGACCGAGCGCGAAGGCGTCGCGCCGTTGAGCGTGCAGTGCGCTCGGGCTTGCGTGCGCTCGGGCTTGCGTGCCCTCAGGCTTGCGCGCGCTCCAGGTAGCGCAAGGCCAGCGTCTCCAGCGCCGCCGGGCTCAGGCCCAGGCGCTGGTTCAGGTAACGCGCAACGCCGCCGTGGTCGGTATCGATGGTGTGCAGCGCCGCGTCCAGGAAGTTCTGTTGCACGCCCCACAACACCGCCATCGCTTCGGCGGGAAACTCGGTGTGCGGGGGCGCGGGCCGCTCGAACAATTCGTTCGTCAGCAGGAAGTCCTGCACCACCAGCTCGCGCGGCACGCCCAGGGCGAGCAGGATCAGCGCCGCCGCGACGCCGGTTCGGTCTTTGCCGGCGGTGCAGTGAAACACCAGCGGCGTGTCGGCCTGCAGCAGGTGCTCGAACAGTTCGGCAAAGCGCGGCGCCTGGTCATTGATGAGGGAGCGATACAGGTCCTGCATCAACCCGGCGACGACTGGCGCGGTGACGGCCTGGCCCGCGGCCACCAGGCCTTGCATGTGCTGCACCAGCGTCGGCTCGATCGCCAGCGAATGCTGGGTCAGGCCGGGCAGGTGATAGGGCGCCTCACCGCGCTCGGCCTGACCGCGAAAGTCGAACGAACGCGCCAGCCCCAGCGGCGCCAGCAGCGCGTGGTCGGCAGGCGTCAAGCCCCCCAGTTGCGCCGAGCGAAACAGCTTGCGCCAGCGCAGCAGGCGCCCGCCATGGCCAGGGTAGCCACCGAGATCACGGAAGTTCGAGGCGCCTTGCAGGCGCAGGGCGCGGTGGGGATGGTGGAGCATGGGGCGATTGTCGCGCGGCAATGCGGCGCTTCGATGACCGTGGCTCGCTGGGAGCGGGAAGCCGGAGGTGGCAGTGGTCCGACGCGGTACGCCGCTGGCCAACGCGGTTCGCGCAGGGCACCTGTTTCGTGCGCGTGCGCACCGACATGCGACACGGCTGCCGCGCAGACTCTCAGGCACGCAGCCATGGCAACCGCACTTTGGCGATGCGATGGAGCGTTGACATCTCACGCTGTGCCGTCCGGGCGGGGCCGGCACGACGCGCAATTGAATTAAGTTCACCGGCGCCCATCCGAGTACATATCATGAACCTGCGGAAACAAGCCATGGACATCCCCTTGCGCGTGCTGCTGTTTCGCTACCTGTTCTTCACATGGCTGTTCCGTGACATGCGGCGGCACATGAGCCTCTTGGAGCGCGCGGCCGCCTGGCGCCACAACCAGGAGCAGAGGCACTGGTTGCCGCTGTACATGCTGCGCTACCTGGTTCTGGGGCTCGCCCTGGCCGCGCTGGGCCTGGCCGCGCAGGCGATGAGCCCGGTCCTCTCGGCGTGCTTCTTCGTTCCGAGCATCTTGACGGTGCCGATGCTCGCTGTGGCCGGAGTGTGCTGGTCGGCGCTGCACGCTTCGAACTGAACCGAGGCTCGGCGCCAGGGCCCTCGGGCCGTGGCATGAACATTGCTAACTCGCTGTTGCAGCGATCGTCTCGATCGTTGCCGGCGCACGCCCGGCTGCACCCGCCCACACGAACCGCCCATCCACGAAACGAGCCATGCAAAGACGTCTCTTGTTGACCACCGCCGCAGCCGGTGCCGCCCTCGCGGCGCCGATGATTGCCCATGCTCAGCAGAGCTACCGCTGGCGCATGACGACGACCTGGCCCGCGGGCCTGCCGTTCTATCAGGTGGGCCCGGGCAGCGCGGCGGCCTTCGCCGAGCGCTGCGACAAGATGTCGGGCGGGCGCATCAAGATCCAGGTGTTCGCGGCCGGTGAATTGCTGCCCGCCTTCGAGGGCTTCGACGCGGTAGCCAACGGCACGGTGGAGCTGAACCACGGCGTGTCGTACTTCTGGTCGGGCAAGACCTTCGCCGCGCAGTACTTCGCCACCGTGCCTTTCGGCATGAGCTTCCTCGGCCACTACGCCTGGCTGCAGTTTGGCGGTGGCAATGCGCTGTGGGAAGAGGTTTACAAGCCCCTGAACGTGGTGCCGTTCGCCGCCGGCTGCTCGGGCGTGCAGATGACGGGCTGGTTCAAGAAGGAGATCAAGGCCCTGGCCGACCTGAAGGGCCTGAAGATGCGCATCCCCGGGCTGGCTGGGCGCATCTATGCGGCGCTCGGCGTCGAGGTGCGGCAACTGCCGGGCGGCGAAATTTTTCCGGCGCTGGAGCGCGGCGTGATCGACGCCGCCGAGTTCGTCGGCCCCTTTCTCGACGCGCGCCTGGGCCTGCAAAACGCGGCGAAGAACTACTACGCCAGCGGCTGGCACGAGCCCAGCACTGTCTCGGAAATCGTGATGCAGCGCAAGATCTGGGACAGTCTTCCCGCTGACCTGAAAGAGATCGTGCGCGCCGCCGCCGATGCCACCAACCAGGAGGGCCTGTTTCTGCTGGAGGCACGCAACGCCGACGCGCTCGAACAATTGGTGAACCGCGACAAGGTCATGGTGCGCCAGTTGCCCGATGACGTGGTCAATGCACTGCGCAAGACCACGGGCGACGTGCTGAACGAGGCCGCCGCGAAAGACGCGATGACGCGCAAGGTGCACGACTCCTTCTTCGCCTTCAAGAAGAAGCACGATCGCTGGTCGGAGATCAGCGAAGAGAACTTCCTCGTGCGCTCGCGCGGTTAGGCGCCGCCCCGCGCTAGGCTCACCCACGTCAGCGCGGCCGCGCGCTCGCGGTGCGCGTCGGCCGTCGCGCTTTGCCTGCCTGTTCCCGCCTGCCTCGGCCTCTTGCCGCCTTTGCCCGCCTTTCCTCGCCTCTCCCCGCCGATGAAACTCTTGTTCCGACTCGCCGACACGGCCGATGCTCTGGTGGATCGCATCGGCGCGTTCAGCGCCTGGATCACGCTGGCGATGGTGCTGCTCATCAGCGGCAATACCCTGGCGCGCTACTTCTTCAATGCCTCGACCGTGTGGCTGCAGGAGCTTGAGTGGCACCTGCTGGCGCTGGTGGCGCTGTGGGGCATCTCGCGCATGCAACTGCGTGGCACGCAAGTGCGCGTGGACCTGTTCTACCAGCACTACAGCGCGCGCACCAAGCTGTGGCTCGAGTTCCTCACCGCCACGCTGGTGATGCTGCCGTTCTCGCTGTTCGTGTGCTGGCTCGGCCTGGCCTTCACGCGGCACTCCTGGTCGATGTCTGAAATCTCGTCCGACCCGGGCGGCTTGCCGTGGCGCTGGCTGGTCAAGTCGCTGGTGGTGTCGGGGTACGCGCTGCTGGCGGTCGCGGCGGTGAGCATTGTCGTGCGCACTGGCGCGCAACTGGCCGGGCGCGCGCCTCCAGAGCAGGCGAAGGACCAGGCGAAAGCACAGGCGAAAGCCCAAGCCAAGGCCAAGGCGAATCATGGGCTCTGAACTTCTGCCGCTGCTGATGCTCGGCGCCTTCGTGGCGCTGCTGCTGGTGGGTCTGCCCGTGGCCTACGCGGCGGCGGCCTCGGGCATCGTGTTCGGTTTCATCGGCTTTGGCGACAGCCTGTTCGCGCTGCTGCCGGCGCGCATCTACGGTGTGGCGACTGACCAATCCCTGCTCGCGCTGCCGATGTTCGTGTTCATGGGCGTGATGCTGGAGAAGTCGCGCCTGGGGCATGACATGCTGGAGGTGATGGGCCACCTCGCCGGTGGCGTGCCGGGCGGCATGGCGGTGGGCATCATCGTGTTCGGCGTGATCATGGGCGCCACCACGGGCATTGTGGGTGCCACCATCGTGTTGCTGGGAATGATCGCGTTGCCCACGCTGCTCAAGTACAAGTACGACCATGGCCTGGCGGCCGGCGCCATCTGCGCCAGCGGCACCTTGGGGCAGATCATCCCGCCCAGCCTGGTGCTGTTGCTGCTGGCGGAGATCATGAATGAATCGGTGGGCACGCTGTTCGCGGCGGCACTGATGCCGGGGTTGATGCTCGCCGGCTTGTACGTGATCTACATCCTCGTCTATGCCTGGCGCTACCCGGAGAAGGCGCCGCCCATCCCGGCAGCCGAGCGCGCGGCGCTGTCGCGCGGCCAGTTGTGGTTGCGCCTGGCGAAGGGCGTGGCGCCGACGCTGCTGCTCGTGTTCGCGGTGCTCGGCTCCATCATGGGCGGGGTTGCGGCGCCCACCGAGGCCGCGGCGCTGGGCGCGCTGGGCAGCCTGCTCATCGTGGCGGCCAGCGCCAAGCTGAACCGCAAGGTGCTGCGCGAGACCTGCACGGACACGCTGACCACCAGCGCCATGATCTTCTTCGTCATCATGACGGCGCAGGCCTTCAGCCTGGCGTTCCGCGGCCTGGGCGGCGAGCGCCTGATCCAGGACCTGTTCGCGCTGATACCGGGGGGCACCAACACCGACATCCTGTTCTTCATGGCGGTGCTGTTCGTCGCCGGTGTGCTGCTGGAGTGGGCCGAGATCAGCTACATCGTGCTGCCGCTGTTTCTGCCCTACTTCGTGGCGCAGGGCGTTGACATGGTGTGGCTGGCGGCGCTGATCTGCATCAACTTGCAGACCTCGTTCCTCACGCCGCCAGTGGGCTGGTCGCTGTTCTTCTTTCGCGGCGTCGCGCCACCCATCGTGCAGACACGCGAAATCTATCGCGGCGTCTGGCCGTTCATCGGGATCCAGCTCGCCGCGGTGGTGATCGTGCTGCTGTTGCCAGGCATCGCCACCTGGCTGCCCACAGCCATGGGGTGGATGAACCGGTGAGGCGCACGGCGCGAACGCCGAGCGCCGCCGCGAAGATCAGCCCACCAGTGCGCAGTACTGCGTGATCGAGAACATTGAACTCGCGCTCGCGTCGTGGCAGGTGTTCAAGAACTTCGCGCAATACCTGGATGACGATGAGTCCTCGGCAGGCCTGGTGCAATGCGGCTACCTGATCGCCGCGCCCGAGGGCCCGAAACTCGAGGCGCTGCGCGGCGCGCTGCAAGGCCAGCGCGACAAAGGCATCACGGTGCATCAGCCCGATGCCGCGCAGGCCACGCAGCTGCTGCCGCTCGCGAATCAAAACGTATGATGCCGCCCACCCCACCACCACCCGGAGCCACACGATGAACCAGGATGCCTATGCGAAAGGCCTGAAAACGCGGCGCGAAGTGCTGGGCGCCGACTATGTGGACAACGCGATCAAGAACGCCGATGACTTCAATGGCCCCATGCAGGAGCTGGTCACCGAATTCTGCTGGAATGAGATATGGAACCGCCCGGGGTTGGACCGACGCACGCGCAGCATGATCAACTTGGCGATGCTGACGGCGCTGAACCGACCGCATGAGTTGAAGCTGCATGTGCGCGGCGCCATCAACAATGGCCTGTCCAAAGACGAGATCCGCGAGGTCTTCATGCAAACCGCCATCTATTGTGGCGTGCCGGCGGCGATCGACAGTTTTCGCGGGGCGAAGGAAGTGTTCAAGGAATTGGGGATTTAGCGCAGTGCTGTTATTCATGAATCGAATCTGGCGTGCCGGCCGCCTGCCGAGTGCGATGCGCCGTGGGTGCATGCTCGCCTCGATCGCCGCCGCGAGTGCGCTGGGCCAGGCGGCGTGGGCGGCGGACGAAGCGAAGAAGCCGAGTGCGCCCAAACCCGCACTGAGCGTGAATGTGGTGCAAGCGCAGCGCACCGAGTTGCCGCTGCGCATTGCGGCGCACGGCAACATTGCGGCGTGGCAGGAGGCGAGCATCGGCGGTGAGCTGGGCGGCCTGCGCCTGGCGGAGGTGCGCGTCGACGTGGGCGCCGCGGTCAAGCGCGGCCAGGTGCTCGCCACCTTCGCCGCCGAGACGGTGCAAAGCGACATGGCCCAGGCGCGCGCCACCGTGGCCGAGGCCGAGGCCACCTTGGCGGAGGCGGCGGGCAACGCGCAACGCGCGCGCGACATGCAGGCCAGCGGCATGCTCAGCGCGCAGGCCATCACCCAGGCGCTGACGGCGGAGCGCACCGCGCAAGCGCGCCTGGAGGCGCAGCGCGCGCTGCTGAACTCGCAGCAACTGCGCCTGCAACACACGCAAGTGCTCGCGCCCGACGACGGTGTGATCTCAGTGCGCGCCGCCACGGTGGGCTCGGTCGTGCCGCCGGGCACGGAGTTGTTCCGCATGATTCGCCAGGGCCGGCTGGAGTGGCGCGCGGAAGTCGCTGCGTCTGAGCTCGCGCGCATCCGCCCCGGCCTGACGGTGAGCCTCGCGCCAGTGGGCGGCACGCCCATCACGGGCAGGGTGCGCATGATCGGGCCGACCGTCGATCCACAAACGCGCAACGGACTCGTGTTCGTCGACCTCGGCGCGGCGGGAAGCGCCAAGCCGGGCATGTTCGCGCGCGGTGAGTTCAACCTCGGCGCGAGCAGCAGCCTGACCTTGCCGCAAACGGCGGTGTTGCTGCGCGATGGCTTCAGCTATGTGCTGCTGATCGGCACTGATTCGAAAGTCGCGCTCACCAAGGTCAGCGTCGGCCGGCGCAATGGCGACCGGGTTGAGATCACCGCCGGCCTCGACCCCGCCGCACGCGTCGTCGCCGCGGGCGGTGGGTTCCTGGGCGATGGCGACCTGGTGCGCGTGGTCGCCGCGCCTGCCGGCGCCACCGCAGCCGCGCCGAACCCGGCCGCGCCGCCGCGATGAGGGTCCGCCCGTGAACGTTTCCGCCTGGTGCATCCGCAACCCGATTCCAGCGCTGCTGCTGTTCGTGCTGCTCACGCTCGCCGGCCTGATGGGCTTTCGGGCGATGAAGATCCAGCAGTTCCCCGACATCGATTTGCCGACGGTCTCGATCACCGCGTCGTTGCCCGGTGCGGCGCCGGCGCAGTTGGAGACCGAAGTCGCGCGCAAGCTGGAGAACGCCGTCGCGACGCTGCAGGGCGTGAAGCACATCTACACCAAGGTGCAGGACGGCGTGGCGACGCTCACCGTCGAGTTCCGCCTGGAAAAGCCGACGCAGGAAGCGCTCGACGACACGCGCGACGCGGTGGCGCGGGTGCGCTCCGACCTGCCGGGCGACATGCGCGACCCGGTGATCGCCAAGGTCGAACTGGCCGGCATTCCGATCCTCACCTACACCGTCTCCTCGAACCGGATGGACGACGAAGCGCTGTCGTGGTTCGTCGACAACCAGGTCACGAAGGCGATGTTGTCGGTGCGTGGCGTCGGCGCGGTGTCGCGCGTTGGCGGCGTGACGCGCGAAGTGCGCGTCGAAATCGATCCCGGCAAACTGCTTGCGCTGAACGCTACTGTGGCCGACATCTCGCGCCAGTTGCGCGGCGTGCAGCAGGAGGCGGCGAGCGGCCGCACCGACCTGGGCGGCGGCGAGCAGGCGGTGCGCACCATCGCGACGGTGGCCTCCGCCGAAGAGCTGGCGCGCTTGGAGATTGCCCTGTCCGACGGCCGCCGGATTCGCCTCGACCAGGTGGCCAAGGTGCTCGACACCGTGGCCGAGCCGCGCAGCGCGGCGCTGCTGAACGGCAAGCCGGTCGTCGGTTTCGAGATCGTGCGCTCGCGCGGCGCTGGCGAAGTGGAAGTGGCGGGCGGCGTGCGCGCCGAGCTCGAGAAGCTGAAGGCGGTGCATGCCGACATCACGATCACGGAAGCCTTCAACTTCGTCGACCCCGTCATCGAGAACTACCACGGCTCGATGCTGCTGCTCTATGAAGGCGCGGCGCTCGCGGTGCTGGTCGTGTGGTTGTTTCTGCGCTCGGGCCGGGCGACGTTTGTCTCGGCCACCGCGCTGCCGCTGTCGGCGATACCCACCTTCGCCGTGATGTACCTGATGGGTTTTTCGATCAACGTCGTGACGCTGCTGAGTCTGTCGCTCGTCGTGGGCATATTGGTGGACGACGCGATTGTCGAGATCGAAAACATCATGCGCCATCTGCGCATGGGCAAGACGCCTTTGCAAGCGGCGACGGAGGCGGCTGACGAAATCTGCCTCGCGGTGATTGCGACCACGTTCACGCTGATCGCGGTGTTCCTGCCCACCGCCTTCATGGCCGGCGTGCCGGGAAAGTTTTTTGTTCAGTTCGGCTGGACGGCGGCGATTGCCGTGTTCTTCTCGCTCGTCGTCGCGCGCATGTTGACGCCCATGATGTCGGCCTACCTGCTGAAGCGGCCGAAGAAAGAAGCCCCCGAGCCGCGCTGGATGGGTTGGTACATGGGCTGGGTCGCCTGGTGCCTGAAGCACCGCATCTGGACCTCGCTCGCGGCAATCGTCTTCCTCGTCGGCTCCTTTGCCCTCGTGCCGCTGCTGCCCACCGGCTTCATTCCACCGGATGACCTGAGCCAGACACAGGTGTCGATCGCGTTGCCCCCTGGCGCGACGTTGCAGCAGACATTCGCCGCCGCCGAACAGGCACGCGAAATCGTTGCGAAGCACCCGCACGTCAAGCTCATTTACACGGCAGTCGGCGGCGGGCGCACCGGCAGCGACCCGTTCATTCCCAGCGGCGCGGTGCAGGTGCGCAACGCGACGCTGACGATCAACATGACGCCGCGCGATCAGCGCAAGGGCGTGAGCAAGCAGCAGGTGGAAACCGAGTTGCGCGAGGCGCTGACTGAAATCCCGGGCGCCCGCGTCAAGGTCGGCTTCGGCGGCTCGAGCGAAAAATACATCCTCGTGCTCGCCGGTGAAGACGGCCGCGTGCTCGCCGAACATGGGCGCCGGGTCGAGCAGGAGTTGCGCACGATACACGGCATCGGTGCGTTCACGTCGACATCGAGCTTGACGCGCCCCGAGCTGATCGTGCGCCCCGACTTCGCGCGCGCGGCGGATCTCGGCGTGAGCTCGGGGCAGATCGCCGAAA
>JANOLJ010000402.1:0-37100 GCA_031419715.1 Burkholderiales bacterium
GGCACCTTGCGGCTCGCTGCGTCAAAGTCAGCAAGGCCGACAGCACATCCGGCGCGGCGCGACATGGCCACAAGATGAATGATCGCGTTCGTCGAGCAGCCCATCGCCATCGCCACGGCGATGCCGTTTTCGAAGTTGGCACGCGTCAGCATCGACGCGGGCGTGAGATCGTCCCAGACCATCTGCACGATGCGTTGCCCGCACATCGCGCTCATGCGAATGTGGTTAGCGTCCGCCGCGGGAATGGCAGACGCGCCCGGCAGCGTCATGCCGATCGCCTCGGCAATGCCCATCATCGTCGCCGCCGTGCCCATCGTCATGCAGGTGCCATGGCTGCGCGCGATGCCGGCCTCCACCTCGGCCCACTGCGCTTCGCTCAGCTTCCCGGCGCGGCGCTCGTCCCAGTATTTCCAGGCGTCGGAACCCGAGCCCAGCACCTTGCCTTTCCAGTGGCCGCGCAGCATCGGCCCGGCGGGCAGGTAGATGCATGGCAGCCCGGCGCTGAACGCGCCCATCAGCAAGCCCGGTGTCGTCTTGTCGCAGCCGCCCATCAGCACCGCGCCGTCGATGGGGTGGCTGCGCAACAGCTCTTCGGCTTCCATCGCCAGGAAGTTGCGGTACAGCATCGTCGTCGGCTTGACGATAGGCTCTGACAGCGAAATCGCCGGCAGCTCAAGCGGGAAGCCGCCCGCTTGCCACACGCCGCGCTTCACGTCGTCCACGCGCTGCTTGAAATGCGAGTGGCACTGGTTGACGTCGGACCAGGTGTTGAGGATCGCGATCACCGGCTTGCCGGCCCAGTCGGACGCGGCATAGCCCATTTGCATGAAGCGCGAGCGGTGCCCGAAGGTGCGCAAGTCATCCGGCGCGAACCAGCGTGCGCTGCGCAGGGCCGCAGGAGATTTGTGGGTCATGTGGAGCGGGATGGTAGCCGCGTGTGCGCGCCGTGGCATTGGCCCCTGCACGCGATGCGTCTGCGTGAGCAGACACCCACCCCCTAGCACTAGGGATTGAAACCACTTCGAATGCATCGCTTAATCAGCCTTAGGCCGACGGGATTGATTTAGTGGCTTGCAGGCGCCCGCCGGCAAGCCGCAGGTGTTCTCTCTGACGTTGTGGAGGGCGGGTATCGCTCTGAACAATATTGATCGGGAGCAATGCGTGCTGAGCCGCCGAAGTCTTGCCAGCGCCTTGGCGCTGGGTGTTCTACCGTCCGCCTGGGCAGCCCCGGGGCCTGCCCCGCGCAGCCAGACCGGATTTCCGAACGTCGAGCTGCTCAACCAGCACGGCCACAAGCTGCGCTTCTTTGACGACCTGGTCCGAGGCGATCACACCACCGTCATCGGCTTCATCTACGCCCAGTGCGGCGACATCTGCCCGATGACGATGAGCAACCTGTCGCGCGTGCAGGCCCTGTTGGGAAACAAGCTCGGGCGCGAGGTTCGTCTCGCGTCGATCAGCCTTGACCCCAGGCGCGACACGCCGGCCATCATGAAGGGCTACGCCGAGCGCTTTGACGCCGCGCCCGGCTGGCAATTCCTGACCGGTCAGCCCAAGAACATCGACGCCGTGCGCCGCAAGCTCGGCGCCTACGACCGCAACCCGGCGATCGACGCAGACAAGACCCAGCACACCGGCCTGCTGACCTACGGCAACCAGGCGCGTGCGCGCTGGAGCCGGGTGTCGGCGCTGGCCGACCCGCAAAAGATTCTTGCCAGCATCACGCGCTGGGTGTGAAAAGCCAGCCTGTCGGGCGGCGGACGGCGCGCCGACAGGTCATCAACAAAAACGTCCATGGGAGGATCTCGTGTTGAAACGTCGTACCTTTTCCAAGTTCGGCTTGTGCGGCTCGACCGGGGCTCTCATGTCGTGGCCGGCATTGACGCGCGCGCAATCCGGCGCGGTACTCACGCCCTTCCTGGATCCCCTGCCGCTACCGCCCGCACCGCGCGCCATCGAATGGGCACCCGGTGTCTTGCCCTTGGCCGACCTCGCGCCCGGCGCCAAAGGGTATGTCGATCCGTACCAGACCAAGGGCAAGGCGACGTTCTATCGCATCGTTGCCGAAGTGCGCGCTGTGAAATTCCATTCGCAGTTGCCGGCCACTGAGATCTGGGGCTACCGCGACGGGCACCCCGCCGTCACGTCCTGGAACTATGCGCTCGGACCGACTTTCGTTCGCTGCTTCACGGACAACCCCTACAACCCCACCATCGTGCGCCACGACAACAACCTGCCGGCGCACAGCGCGCACGTCGGCTTCGGCGAGCCGCGCCTTTCCGTGCACCTGCACGGCGGGCACCAGGCAGCACGCGACGACGGCTATCCCACGGACATCACCCTGCCCAACGGCAAGCTTTTGAAGGTGACCTACGAACACGGCGAACACCACGACTACGCCTACCCCATCCTGGTCCCGGGGTGCCTGGACGACGACCTCGGCGGAACGACGACGCAGTCGATCGAAACGGATCGCATCTCCACCGCGTGGTACCACGACCACATCATCGACTTCACTTCGCAGAACGTCTACCGCGGCCTGGCAGGGTTCTTCCTGAAGTTCGACGATCCGAAGGAAATGGCCGACCCGCACCTGCGCGAGCACATCCGCGACGTGGGCGACGAAACCAATGCGCAAGGTCAGGCACTGCAACTGCCCAGCGGGCCCTACGACATTCCGCTCGTCCTGCAGGAAAAGACGTTCGATGCGAACGGCCAACTCGTCTACGACGTCTTCAACCTCGACGGCTTTCTGGGCGAGAAGTACCTCGTCAACGGCATGGTGCAGCCCTACATCGCCGTGAAACGGCGCAAATACCGCCTGCGCTTCCTGAACGGCTCGAACGCGCGCATCTATCAGCTGTTTCTGACCGACAAGAACGGCAAGACCTATCCGATGACGCAAATCGCCACCGAGGGCGGGCTGCTGGCGCGCCCGGTGCGCAACCGACCAAGCTTTCACCTGGCGATGGCCGAGCGGGTTGAAGTGGTCATCGACTTCAACGACTTCCCGCACCCGCAATTCACCGAGCTGTTCATCGAAAACCGCTTGATCCAGACCGAGGGGCGTGGCCCCAAGGGCAAGTACGAGAGACCCGAACTCAGCTCACGCGGCACGCAGATCCTGAAATTCAAGCTTGAAGAACGCGTGCCGGATCCGAGCGTGGTGAAGGACAGCCTGCGCCCGTTCGCCGCCATCACGGCGCAAGAGTTGAGCCAGGCGCCAATTCGCAATTTCGAGTTCGGGCGCGGCAATGGCCAATGGCAGATCAACGGCCAGCTCGCTGGCGACTTGAGCCGCGTGATGGCGCGCCCTACGTTGGGCAAGGGCGAAATCTGGCGCCTGATCAACAACTCAGGCGGGTGGTGGCACCCGATTCACATCCATCATGAATTGATGCGGGTCCTCAAGCGCAATGGCAAGGTGCCGTTCGACGGCGCCAACGGCGTCGACTTCGGTCAAGTCATCGAACGCGACGGCATGGCCAGAAAGGACACGATTTCGCTCGGGCCGAACAGCGTGGTCGAGGTCTACATCAAGTTCCACGACCACCGTGGCTCGTATGTCATGCACTGCCACAACATGGAACACGAAGACCACGCGATGATGGCGCGCTTTGACGTGATTTGAACCCCGGCCAGCTTCAAGCGGGCGTCGGATCGTCGCCCGGCTCGGGCGGCTCGGGCGGCGCCATCTTCACGATCGTCACCGGCACCGGCGCGGCATGGAGCATTTCATGCGAAACCGAGCCGAGCATCGCGCGGCGCAAGCGGCCCATGCCGCGCGCGCCCATGATCACGGCGTCGCAGCCGTAGCGCTCAATGATTTCCAACAAGGTGTGCGCGGGGTCGCCAGAGGCCAGCTCACGCTCGAAGGGGATGTCCGCAGCGCTCAGCAGGTCTTCCGCGGCTTGGATCGAATGCGCACCCGCCGCGCCACTGACGCGCTCCAGCACCTCGGCATCAGGAGCCAGGACCATTTCGTACAGGTAGACGGGCTCCTGCACGTTGGCGAGCACGAACTCGGCCCGCAGACCTTCGCGCACCAAACGCATGGCGTGGCGCACGGCGTCTAGCGCGGGCTCTGAGCCGTCCAGGGGCAACAGGATTTTCATGGTCGTCCGCCTCCTTGCGGTAGCAATGCAGCCTAAGGCAGAAGCATGCATCACCTCTTGAGATCGATCAATCGGCGCAGGGCTGGGTCGGGCTGGGCGGCCGCAACACGCGCACCATGCGCCGCGCCGCCAGGCGGCCTTCGTAGTAGCCCGGCACGAGGATCGTTTCGCTGAAACCGCAGGCGCGATAGAACATGCGTGCAGCTTCGTTGTCGGCGCGCAACTCCAGGTGAACGCTGGCCATGCCGGCCACCGATGCCGATTCGAGCAGCCACGCCAGCAGGCGCCGGGCGATGCCGCGCCGTTGCTGCGGCGGCAACACACACAGCAAGCTCAGGTGTGCGTGTTCATCGCCGAACTGCATCACGGCAAAGCCGAGCAGCAGCGCACCGTCGCAGGCGACGAGCGCGCTGGTCTCGGCGGTGGCAATCATCGCGCCGACGCGCTGGGGCGAATAGCGCCAGGCGAGCCCGGCCTCGATCAGGTCGCGCGACATCGACGCCATTGCCGGTGCGTCTTCGGCGCGAGCCAGGCGAAGGGTGACGGCGCGCTGAGCCATGTCTTGAAGGCGCGTCAGCGCCGCGCCGCCGGGCGCGGATTCAGGCGGGCCCGGCGCTGCACCTCATAGCGTAGGTTCTTCTCGGTATCGACGAAGCGCAGTGTCGCGCCGTCCCATTCGTAAATGGAGGTGAAGGCATCGATCTGCATCGCGCCGTGCTTGAGCACGACATCGACTTGGCTAGTGTGAAGTTGCAGCGCGTAGACGATGTCGCTGATGCGCAGCCTGGCGCTGCCGGCGCCACGCCACTCGATGTCGGCTGGCCCGCATTGCGGCTCGGCGCTCGACCCGGTCACGCACAACTGCGCCGCGTAGCGGCCCGGCGCGGGTGGCGCTGCGGTGGCTGCGGCGCATGCGAACCACGCCGCTGCCGCCAGGACGCGCCGGCCACCGCGCCACCGAGCCGCCGCGATCGGCACACCCGTCCTACTTGATCAGCCCTTCGGCCTTCAACGCCGCTTGCACGGCGGAACGCGCCTCCATGCGGGCCATGAATTCACCGAGGTTGCGCAAGCCGGAGATGTCGATGTTCAACGGCTTCGTCCAGCGCGTCACGGTGTAGAGGTAGGCGTCGGCCACGCAGAACTCGGCACCCGTCAGGTAGGGGCGGCCTTCGAGTTGCGTATTCACCCAGGCAAAGCGATCGAGCAGCTTGGTGCGGAAGATCGCCTTGGCCTCCTCGGGCATCGCCGCATTGAACAGCGGGCTGAAGGTCTTGTGCAGCTCGGTGCCGATGAAGGTGAGCCATTCCTGCACGCGGGAGCGCGCCATCGTGCCATTGGGCGGTGCGAGTTTCTTGGCGGGAACCTGGTCGGCGATGTATTGCACGATCGCCGGGCCCTCGGCGAGGCGTTCGCCGTTGTCCAGCTCGAGCAGCGGCACATAGCCCTTGGGGTTGATCGTGTAGTAGTCGGTGCCGTCGGCGAGCTTGTGCGTCTTGGTGCTGGCCAGCACCCCCTCGAATGGCAGGCCGGATTCGCGCAAGACGATGTGGGGCGACAACGAGCACGCGCCAGTGCTGTAGTAGAGCTTCATGGGTTTCCTTGGACTGTGAGTTCGGGCAGGCCGCATTAAAGCGCCAATCCACAATCCGTGCCGCGCGACGCGGGATTCACATTCGTGGCAGCATCCGGCAGCCCGTCCGCAAGCTCGTTCGCCCGCCCGTCCGCCCTGACCTTTCGCCAGCCCGCCTTACGCTCTATCGAACACTGACATGAACCTCGCCTCTCCAGTTACCGTGATCCGCTCGCGCGGCGTCGAGCGCGTCGTACGCGGCCAGCCCACCTCAGACGGCGCGGGCGTGAAACTGAAGCGCGTGCTAACCCAGTCGCTGCAAAAGCGGCTCGACCCGTTCCTGATGCTCGACGCCTTCGGCAGCGACGCGGCCGACGACTACATCGGCGGCTTTCCCGACCACCCACACCGCGGCTTCGAGACCGTGACGATCATGCTCGCCGGGCGCATGCGGCATCGCGACAGCGTGGGCAACGTCGGCCTGCTCGAGCCGGGCAGCGTGCAGTGGATGACCGCCGGGCGCGGCATCATCCACTCCGAAATGCCCGAGCAGGAGCAGGGCCGCATGGCAGGCTTCCAGCTGTGGGTGAATCTCGCCGCGAAAGACAAGATGACGGCGCCAACTTATCGCGACATCGCGCCTGCCGCCGTGCCTGTGTTCACGCTCGCCAACGGCGCGACGGTTCGGGTGATCGCCGGTGCCGCGAACGGCGTGGCCGGCGCGGTGACTCGCCCGACCACGGAACCGCTGTGCCTGGACATCACGTTGCCGCCGGGCGCTGAATTCGACGCGCAGATCCCCGCCGGACACAACGCCTTCATGTACTGCCACGGCGGGGCCGGCGTGCGCGTGGGTGGTGCGGACGGCGCCGTGGTGGACACCGAGCGCATGGCGATTCTGGGCAACGATGGCGGCGCCGACGGCGTGCGCCTGAGCGCGCCATCGGGCCAGGCGGGCACGGCGCGCGTGCTGCTCGTGGCCGGACGGCCGCTCAACGAAGCGATCGTGCAATACGGGCCGTTCGTCATGAACAGCGCCCAGGAAATCGAGCAGGCGGTCGCGGACTACCAGCGCGGCGTCTTGGCGGCCTGAGCAGGCAAATTCATGTCTTCCTTGGCCGATAGTCTGAAAGAGCTGTCCCCCGAGCGCCTGAAGGCGATACGCCGCGGCATTGAAAAAGAAAGCCTGCGCGTCCAACCAAACGGCCACCTGGCGCTGACACCCCACCCGGCGGCGCTGGGCTCGGCGTTGACCCATCCGAACATCACGACCGATTTCAGCGAATCCCAGCTCGAACTCATCACCGGGGTACACCCGGGCGTCGAGGCGTGTCTGGAGGAGCTGACACTAGTACACCAGGTGGTGGTACAGGCTTTGCGCGAGGCTGGCGACGAAATGATGTGGGTGGCCAGCATGCCCTGCGGCCTGCCGCCCGATACGCAAATTCCGATCGGCCGCTATGGCTCGTCCAATGTGGGGCTGGCCAAGAGCGTGTATCGCACCGGCCTCGGTCATCGCTACGGCCGGCGCATGCAAACCATTTCGGGCATTCACTACAACTGGTCGATGCCGGCGGTCTCAACAGACGAATACTTTGGCCTGATACGCAACTTCCGCCGTCACTCCTTCCTGCTGCTCTATCTGTTCGGTGCGTCCCCGGCCGTGTGTTCGAGCTTCGTGGCGGGGCGCGCGCATGAATTGCAAGTGCTGCGCGGCCAGACGCTGCACCTTCCGCACGCGACCTCGCTGCGCATGGGGCGCCTGGGCTACCAAAGCGACGCGCAGTCGGCGCTGGCAGTGAGCTACAACAGCTTGGCGAGTTACGGCGCTTCGCTGCAAGACGCGCTGACGCAGCCCTACCCCGCATATGAAGCCGTGGGCCTGCGCGACGCGAACGGGCAATACACGCAGCTCTCGACCAGCCTGCTGCAGATCGAAAACGAGTTCTACGGCACGATCCGCCCGAAACGCGTGATCTTCCGCGGCGAGCGACCCTTGCACGCCTTGCGCGAGCGCGGCGTCGAGTACGTCGAAGTGCGCTGCCTGGACCTCGACCCGTTCGTGCAGGTCGGCATCGCCGCGCCGACGCTGCGTTTCATTGATGTCTTCTTGCTGCACTGTCTGCTCGTCGACAGCCCGCCCGACAGCCCGGAAGAAATATCAGAGCTGGCGCGCAACCAGCATCGCGCTGCGGCGCGGGGTCGGGAACCGGGCTTGCTGCTGGAGCGCGGGGGGAAACTGATGGCCCTGGCGGAATGGGGTGCGCAAGTGGTGGCGCAGTGCGAGCCGATCGCGGCGGCGCTGGACCGGGTTCATGGGGGCAGCGCGTACCGCGACGGCGTGGCCGCTGCGGCCGCGGCGCTGCGCGAGCCGGAGCTTGTACCGTCCGCCCGCGTGCTATCAACGTTGTTGAAAGATTTCGATGGTTCTTACGTGCGCTTCGTCTGCGCCCAGTCGGCGCAGACGCACCAGGCGCTGCTGGCCTTGCCGCAATCGCCTGGGCTGCTGGAGCGCTTTGCCGCGCTTGCGCTGACCTCGCTCGCCGAACAACGCGCTACCGAAGCGGGCGACAGCCTGCCGTTCGAGCAATACCGCCAGCGCTATCTCGCGCCCGAGCGGCTCGGCCTGGATTTGCCACGCGCCTGACACGGCGCCGCCGAGCCTGCGGCCGACCCCTCAATCGAGGGGTGGTGTATCAAGCCGCTGGTGGCTAACGTTGCGCCCGCAGCGGCCCGCCTGCACTTGCCCTGGGGAAACCTCGAATGAAGAACCTGATCGCCCGCGTTGGTATGTCGATCCTGGTGACGCTGGTGGAATCTGCGGGGCGGATTGTCCTGCCGACGCGCAACTTCTGTTTGAAGTACAGCCACGGCGACTACGGCACGCGCCATTGGGCGCATGTCAACGCTTACTCGTCGGCCCCCGGCTGGTTGTTCATCGAACTGGGGTCGTGGACCGTCGAGGCGTCCTGGTCGACCCGCGCCGGCATGTCGCGCCTGAAGTACACCGCCTGAACCGCGCGACCTGAGCACTGCGCCGGCCCGTGGCACAGGCAGATGCGGCCTGGATACGGGGTGTCATGCCGCGTCGGCTACGCTTCGCACCTGCGAACCGGAGTCCGACATGCCCCGCACCATCCTCGACGAAGCGCGCCTGCACCCTTCGATACGCGACAAGGTCGCGAATCTGCACGCCGACATCGTGCACAACGTTCAATCGGCCGCCACCTCTCATGACGTGCTGGTGGTCGGCATGAAACAGAACCCGATGTGTGGCCGCGCGCGGCGTGCCCTGGTCGCCGCAGGTGTTGCGCACCACTACCTTGAATACGGCAGCTACTTCAGTCTGTGGCGCAAACGCAATGCGCTGAAGATGTGGGCCGGCTGGCCGACCTTCCCGATGGTGTTCGTGCGCGGCGTGCTGGTGGGCGGGGCCGACGACCTGCGCGCGCTCATCGACAGCGGCGAACTGCGGCGGATGCTCGGCGCGTGATTCGACAGCCGCTTCAACCCTGGCGCCGGGCCAGCGCAGCGCTGTCGACGGCGCTTTCCGCAGCACTTTCGGCAGGGCTGTTGCTCGCGGCCGCGGGCGGCGCGCTGGCCGATGAGCCGCTGCGCGATTGCCGCGTCGCGGGAATCAAGAACAGCGTGCGCTGCGGCTCGGTGCAGCGCGCACTCGACCCGGCGCGCCCGGCGGGCCCGGCGGGCCCGTTGATCACGGTGCACTACGTCGTCATCCCAGCGCTGGCGCGGCGCCGACTTGCCGACCCGGTGTTCCTGCTGGCCGGTGGGCCGGGGCAAAGTGCGATCTCGCTGGCGGGTGCGGCGATGGGCTTGTTGCAGCGGCTGGGCAATCGGCGCGACCTGGTGTTCGTCGACCAGCGCGGTACCGGGCGCTCGGCACCGCTCTACTGCGAAGACGCGCGCCGCGCGCCGCTGGCCGAACAGGCCGACCCGCAGCGCCAGTGGCAGCGCCTGGCGACTTGCCGGCGCCAACTCCAAACCTTGGCGCACGGCGACCTGCGCTTTTACACGACGCTGCTGGCGGTGCAGGATCTCGACGCCGTGCGTCAGCAGTTGGGCGCGGAGAAGATCAATCTGGTCGGTGCGTCCTACGGAACTCGCGCCGCGCTGGAATACCAACGCCAGTTCCCCACGCGTGTGCGGCGCATGGTGCTCGACGGCTTGGCGCCACCCGACATGGTGCTGCCGGCCAGCAGTGGGCTGGATGCGCAGGCTGCACTCGACGCGTTGTTCACCGACTGTGCGCGGCAGCCCGGCTGCGCCGCCGCGCACCCGCGCCTGCGCCCGGACTGGGAAGCGCTGCTCGCGAGCCTGCCGCGATCAACCCACATCGCGCACCCGGTGACGGGTGAATCTCAGGCGCTGACCGTGACGCGCGACATGCTGCTTGCCGCGGTGCGCACACCACTTTACAGCCCGACTTTGGCGTCGGCTCTGCCGGCGGCCATTTCGCAAGCAGCGCAGGGCCGCTTCACCGCGCTGATCGGGTTGAACTCGATTTCTGGCGCGCGCAAGGCGATGCGGATTGCCGAGGGCATGCACTTTTCGGTGCTGTGCGCCGAGGACATGCCGCGCCTTGACGCCGCGCCGGCGCTGGCGCGCGACTTCGGCGACAGCGGGCTGCGCAGCGTGGCGCAGGTCTGCGCCGAGTGGCCGCGTGGCGATGTTCCGGCGGCGTTCTATGCCGTGCCCGCCGCCACGGCGCCGGCCCTGCTGCTCAGCGGTGGCCTGGACCCGGCCACGCCGCCGCGCCACGGCGAAAGAATCGCCGCGGCCCTGGGCCCGAATGCGCGCCATGTCGTGGTACCGCAGGCAGGGCACGGCGTGCTGGGCATCGGCTGCATGCGCGATGTGTTGTACCGCTTCATCGCCGCCGAAGACGACGCGCAGGCGCTGGCCGTGGACGCGAACTGCGTGGCGGAGATTCCCCGCCCACCGCACTTCGAGCCGCCTTCAACCTTGGCGGTGCGGCCCGGATGATCACGATCCACGATCTGGCGAAGCGCTTCCCTGCCGCCCGGCGCGGCGCCCCGCACGTGCACGCGGTGCGCGCCGTCAGCCTGACGGCGCAGCCAGGTGCCATCACCGGCTTGCTCGGGCCGAACGGCGCCGGCAAGACGACGACGTTGCGCATGCTCGCGGGTCTGATCCGCCCGGACGCGGGATACATCGAAGTCGACGGCATCGACGTCCAGCGCGACCCGCATGGCGCATTGGCGCGCATGGGTGTGCTGTCCGACGCGCACGGCTTGTACCCGCGCCTGAGCGCGCGCGAGAACATCGTTTACTACGGCGCATTGCGCGGCATGGCGCGCGGCGCCGCCGAAGCTCGCTGCCAGGAGCTGGCGCGGGCGCTCGACATGACGGCCCTGCTGGACCGGCGCACCGAAGGCTTCAGCCAGGGGGAACGCCTGAAGACCGCGCTGGCACGCGCCTTGGTGCACGACCCCGCCAACGTGGTGCTGGACGAGCCGACGAACGGGCTCGATGTGCTGGCCACGCGCGCGCTGCGCGATACCTTGCGCTGGCTGCGCTCCGCCGAAGGCGGTGCGAAGACGATAGTGTTCTCGACCCACATCATGCAGGAGGTGGAGCGCCTGTGCGACAGCGTCGTCGTCGTTGCCCACGGCCGCAGCGTCGCGGCCGGCACGGTAGACGAGCTTTTGCAGCGCGCCGGCACGCGCGACTTCGAGGCGGCATTCGTGCGCCTTGCGTATGACACCGCAGGTGCCGCGTGAGCCGCCAGGACGCGGGCGGCGCGAATGCCGGAGCGCTTCAGAGCGAAGGTGCGGCCGTGAGCCTGCTCGGCACCGCAAGAGTCGTCTACGCCAAAGAGGTTCTCGATGCGCTGCGTGACCGGCGCACCCTGCTCATGGTGCTGCTGTCCAGCGTACTGCTGGGGCCGCTGGTCCTGATCGCTCTGTCGGGCCTGGTGGCGAGCCTGGAAGCGCGCGCTGAAAAGCGGGAAGTGTTCGTCGCCGGCATCGAGCACGCGCCAAGCTTGCGAAATTTTCTGCTGCGCCAGTCGACCGTGGTGCGCGACGCCCCCGCGGACTTCGAGGCGCGGCTGCGCGACGCAAGCCTGGGCGACCCGGTGGTGGTGGTTCCCGCCGACTTCGAGGCCGCCTTGTTGCGCGGCGACATGCCAACGCTCGAATTGGTGAGCGACAGCGCGAACAAGCAGGCCGAGGCCGGAGCGGCGCGAGTACAGCGCCTGTTGCTGGCCTTCAGCCGCGAGCGCACGATGCTGAGCCTGGCCTTGCGCGGCGTGTCGGGCGAGCTGCTGGAGCCGCTTGAGCTTCAGGAACGCGATCTGGCCAGCACCCAGACCCGCGCCACCCAGCTCACCGGCATGTTGCCTTTCTTTGTGCTGATGGCCGTGCTGTATGGCGCGCTGAGCGCGGCACTTGACACCACCGCAGGTGAACGTGAGCGCGGCTCACTTGAGCCGCTGTTGATGAACCCCGCCGCGCCGCTGGCGCTGGTGCTGGGCAAATGGGGCGCCGTGGCGAGCGTGGCGATGCTGATCGCGGTGTTGAGCTGCTTCAGCTTCCTGCCGGGTCAGTGGCTGTTGCGCAGCGACACCTTGCAGGCCATGTTTCAGTTCGGCTTGCGCGAAGCGCTGCTGTTCTTGCTGGTGTTGCTGCCCTTTGCCGCGGCCCTGTCTGCCCTGCTGATGGCGGTGGCGATACGCTGCAAGAGCGTGAAGGAGGCGCAAGTCAACGCCAGCCTGGTGGTGCTGTTGGTCTCGTTGCTGCCCCTGGCCAGCGTTTTCAACTTCGGCGGCGAAGCGCCCTGGCATCTGTGGCTGCCCGCATTGGGGCAGAGCACCTTGATGACGCAGGTGCTCAAAGGCGAGGGTTTGCGCGCGGCGCAGTGGCTGATACCGCTGGCGGTGAGCCTGGTGCTCGGCGGTTTGTCGCTCTGGTTCGTGGCCCGGCGCTTGCGTCGCGCCAGCGTCCAGTAGCACCGGCGGTGATTCAGGGGAACTTGCGCGCCCGATAAGAGAAATAGCCGTTCGAGTAGGGGCTGGGCAACAGCGTCAGGCGCATCGATTGGGCGCCGCTGGCCAGATCGAACTCCGACACGTCGTTCAGCAGGCCCGCGAACTCACCCCAGCCGACGAGCACTTTGCCGCTGGCGAACATTTGTGCGCTACCGAAGTTGTAGCTCTGGTGCATGTCGGAGGTGAACTCGGCGAAGCCCGGCAACGCGGGATTGCCTGCCACCAGGGTCTTGGCGGCCTCGTCGAGGTTGAACGCCAAGACGCGCGACGCGGCGCCGCCATTGCGGTTGTCGAACAGGCTCAGGCGCCCATCGGGTGCGCGGCCCGCATCGTGTTGATGCGCGAACTTCTGGTTCGCGGTCAGTCCGAACTGGTCACAGGGCCCGCCGAGGATCCAGCGGATCGCGCCGGTGGCGCGGTCGATCTTGAGCACGGCGTCGAGGTGGCGAAATGAGGCGATCCAGTGCGTGTCCGCATCGACGTGCAGCGAGGTCCAGTGTGCATAGTCGGCGCCGTTGTTCTGTGCGTAGGCGTTGCCTTCGGTCGAACACGCGTAGAGCTCGGGGTGATCGGTCGAGAGCCAGTTGAAAACCGCCGCACCGTTTTGAATTTCCTGCAAGCCGCTGCCGGCGACGAAGAGCAGCTGCCCAGGCAACGCCGGGACATTGCTCACCGTCTTGGCCGCATGGACACCCAGGAGGTAGTGCCCATCGCCGAGGATCATGTGGTCGTGCAGGTTCACCGCATAGGTGTTGCCGTCCGGGAATGCGAGCGCCTGGACGTTCTCGATCAGGTTGAACGCGCCATCCATGACCCGGATCGCGCGGGCCGATGAATCGTAGAAGCTGTAGCGCGTCCCGATCGGCAGCACGGTCTTCTTGAAGTCGTGGATGTCGCGGCCACGCGGGTTGCGGTAGTAGTACTTGAGGCTGCCGTCGATCTCGATGATGTAGGCGTAGGCCGCGGCAAGGCCTTGGGGATCGAACGGCGTCACGTACAGGTCGCCCGCCTGCGGCGAATTCGCGGCATGGGTGTAGCGCACATGGTCCAGCGGCCGCGCGTGCAGCGTGTAGTGGGCGGCGGCGCCGGTCACGTTGTTCGTGACGACGACGCTTGCGTTGGAGGTGGCGTCGAGTGTTGGAAACGCGATGCTGATGTACTCATTCGCGCCGACGCTGGCCGCGCCAACCGAGCTGACCGTGATGTTGCACACCGCGCACGAGAAGCGCAAACGCACGCTCTGGCCTTTGAGGTTGGACTGCAACTGCAGGTCGGCCCGTGTCGGATCGTTCGACAGCAGACCGCTGGCTCCGACGCCGACGGCATCGACCGAGCTCAACAACGACGACACGGCCGGATTGACCCGGTTCGCGCTCGGCCGTGTGTGCTCGGAGTCGCCGTCGCCACAGCCCGCCTGTGCAAGCGCGAATGCGCAGACTATGAACAGGCGCAACAGGCCAGCGTACGGGTGGGCTGCAATCATGGTTGCTACTCCGCAAGGGGTGATCGGCCGGGTGGCCGAGCCCCACATTTTGCTCACTTGCCTGGTCGCAGGCCAGCTCTGGGCGTTTCAAAATGTCGGAATGCACCACACACCCGGGGCGCCGGCTCACTGCAAGGGCAATACCGTCTGGTGCGGGCCCTGCGGGGCCGCTGGCCACACCGGCCAGCGGCGCTCGGGCGACGTGACGCGACGCGTCGGCGCGCGCTGAAACGACGCAGCACCAGCGAGGCGCCCCTGTTGCTCAAGGTTCCAACCGTCGACGGCAGCACTGTCGTTCAGGGCATGCAGCAACCCCTGCCCCAGGCGTTTCGCATGCGCGCGAACGACGAGCGCTTCGCATTGCGCTGCGCTCAGTTGGCGCGCGAACGCCCACCAGCGTTGCTGCACCAGCGGCTGGCGCCACGCGTCTTCGATGGCCCAGCGCTGCTCGGGCACGGCCAGGTTGCGCCCGGCCTCAAGAACCCGCGGCAACAGGGCGTGAAAAAAAGTCTGAAGAGCGCGCTGCGCTGCCTTGGCGGGAAGCAAGGCCTCGATCCGGCTCATGCGCAAGCTCCACCCCGGCGCCAGCAGCTGGCGGCTGATGAAGGCCTGCAAGGCCTGGGCCGGATTGAACAGGCGCAGGCGATTCGGCGGCAGCACGAGCAGCGGCAATTCGCAGGCCTGTTCGTGCGTCATGGGTTCGACGAAGCTCATGAGCGTCGCGACACGAGCCCACTGTTCACCGGTGAGGCCGCTGACGCCAGCCCCATCTGGTGAGTTTGCTGCCGCTGCCGCACGGTCAAGCGCCTGGGCGCGGCTGACGTTGGCACTGGCGCGCTCGGCCTTCGCGCTCAGCATGGCGAGGTTTCCCGCGGCATAGGCTGCGTCGTTGCGCAGTCGGGCGATGACCGCGGCGCCGCACGGCGCATGGTTCGAGTCCAAAGGCGCACGCGTCACGGGGCAGTGGCTGACGTCGATTTGCTGAAGAAAGCGCGGCGTCACCTGTACCGGCTCGACGCTTCGGCCCAGGCACCACGCCTGCAAGCGCAACCGCAACCACAACTGAACCGCGCGGGATGCGGCACCGGGGCGCCGACCCGCGCCCACCCGACCGGCAACCAGGCCGGCGCACAGCGAGGCGGATTCGTAGGCCCGCGGCAGCGCTGGCGCGATACCGTATTGCGCGTGATCCCAGCCCAGTTCGAAGGCCAGCGTCTCCTGCGCGCTGGGGGTTGGGGTGGCCGCGGGGGTGACTTCGGGCAGGGGCAAGGCAAGTGAATTCATGGGTCGACTCCTTCAAATGGATCCGCCTGGGACGCGGCGGGTACAAGCAGTATCCTGTTCAGGTAGCTCATGGCGTGAGCGACCTGGCTGTGAGTTCGGCGTATGCTCGGTGCGGCTCGAACCGAGCTTCGAGCGCACCCTGGAGACCTCAGCCACCCATGGACAGAACCGAACGTTTCTACAAGATCGAACTGCTGCTGCGCAGCCGCGGCTGCGCCAGCTTTGCTGCGTTGGCCGGGGAGCTTGAGGTCTCCGCCGCGACGCTCAAGCGCGACTTGCAGTACCTGCGCGATCGGCTCGGCGCGCCCATCGTCTACGACGCGCTTGCCAAGGGTTACCGCTTTGACAGGGCAGCTCCCGGCGCCGCCGCCGTGCATGAGCTGCCTGGCCTGTGGTTCAGCGAGAACGAAATTCATGCGCTGCTGACGATGCAGCAGCTCCTGGCGGGCCTGGACGACGACGGCGTTCTGGCGCGCCACCTGCAGCCGCTCACCGACAAGCTGCAAGGCCTGCTCGGTGCCGACGCCCAGGAGTCGCGCGCCCTGCTGCGCCGCGTCAAGGTGATCGGCACGGCGCGGCGCCGCGCGCCGAGCAGGCACTTCGAGCTGCTGGGCAGCGCACTGGTGCGCCGCAAACGCGTCTGGTTGCGCTACTTCAAGCGCAGCGATCAGTCGCTGAGCGAGCGCGAGGTGTCGCCGCAGCGTCTCGTCAACTACCGCAACACCTGGTATCTGGACGCCTGGTGTCACACCAGTGCCGCGCTGCGGCGCTTCGCGCTAGACGCGGTGCGCGAGGCACGCCAACTCGACGCGAAGGCCAAGCTGGTGGGTCTGCGCGATCTCGAGGGCGAACTCGACGCCGGCTATGGCATCTACGGCGGCGCCGGCCCGCGGGTCCGGTGGGCCACACTGCACTTCAACGCCGAATCCGCCCAGTGGGTCGCCAATGAAGAGTGGCACGCCCAGCAGAAATCGCGATGGTTGACGGATGGGCGCTACGAGCTCCAGGTTCCATACGGCGAGCCGACCGAGCTCGCGATGGACATCTTGCGCCACGGGGACTCGGTCACCGTGGTGGGCGACAAACCCCTGGTCGCAGCGATTGCCGCGCGCCTGGTTCGGGCCGCCGCACTCTATGGTTGAGAATGACGCCGCGCGCCGCGAGTCGCGGCGTCACGGGCAATGAAAGGGCGAGCATGAAAGCGATCTGGAACGGCGTGGTCGTGGCGCAAAGCGACGATACGGTTGTTGTCGAGGGCAATCACTACTTTCCGCACGCCAGCTTGAAGCAGGAGTACTTCAGCTTCAGCAACCATCGCAGCACATGCCACTGGAAGGGCCAGGCGCACTACTACAGCCTGTTCGTGAACGGCGAAATGAATCCCGAAGCCGCGTGGACCTACCCTGAACCTTTGGAGGCAGCGGCGCAGATCAAGGGACGGGTGGCGTTCTGGAAAGGTGTCAGGGTGGTGGAGTGATGATCGCCGGGGCCGTGTGGGCGCCGCGCGCCGCTGATCGCACTGAGACGGTCGGGGCAGCGGGATGAACCCCGTGCTTGTGGAGGTCTTGCGCGGCGAAACCGTGGAATCGAGCCATCGCGGCGCGCTTGCAGTGTTGGATGCGGATGGTGGGGTGTTGGCCAGCCTCGGCGACATCGACCGGCCCGCCTTCCCGCGCTCCGCCGTCAAGCTGCTGCAAGCCCTGCCCCTGGTGGAAAGCGGGGCGGCCGAGCGCCTGGGCTTGACCGACGCCGAGCTGGCCCTGACCTGCGCTTCGCACAACGGCGAAGAGGTTCATGTGCGCACGGCGGCGGGCATGCTTGCCAAGGCGGGCCTTGATGTCGCGGCGCTGGAGTTCGGCACGCATTGGCCCTCGCTTGACACAGCGGCACGGGCTCTCGCGGCGGCGGGGCGCGAACCCTCGGCCTTGCACAACAACTGCTCGGGCAAGCACAGCGGCTTCCTGTGCCTGGCATGTGTGCTGTGCGACGGCGTCGATTTACAGCAGTACGCGCGAGGCTATGTGGGGCGCGAACACCCGGTGATGCGCGAGGTCACCGCGGCGCTGCAAGCGGTGACGGGGTTCGACCCGCGCGCTGCGCCTCGTGGCACGGACGGTTGCTCCATTCCCACCTACGGCATCGAATTGCGCCGGCTCGCGTTGGCGTTCGCCCGCGTCGGCACCGGTGTGGGCTTGCGGGAGGGCCATGCGCGCGCCGCGCAACGCCTGCGTCGCGCCATTGCCGAGGCGCCTTTCATGGTGGCCGGCTCCGGCCGCTTTGACACCCGCGTCATGCAGCAATTGGGCGAGCAGGTGTGCTGCAAGGTCGGCGCGGAAGGTGTGTTTTGCGCCGCGCTGCCCGATCGCGGCCTGGGCGTCGCGATCAAGATCGACGACGGCAACAATGCGCGCGCCGCCGAGGTTGCGATGGCCTGCATCATCGAATCGTGTCTGCATCTGAGCGGCACGGACGCTGAAACTCTGCATGCCCTGAGCCACCCGAGGCTTCGAAATTGGAACGGCATCGGCGTTGGGTCGCTGCGCCCTGCGGTGGCGTTGTTGAGTTTGCAACTTCACTGATCGCTGCGGCGGCCGGGTTGCGCGAGTTGCGGGCGCACGACACCGCGATCCACGGAGACGTCCGCGGACCAGGTTGACCGGAAAGCGTTTCGCCGACCGGGTTCTTGCTTCGTCCCAACGCGGTCGATGTGGCCCCGGCCGAATCGGGCGACCGCGTAACCGGTTTTGACGACGCGGCGATATGTGCGATGCGCCACTGACGCCGTGCGCCGCCGCGGCTAGATTGGTGTCATGCGTCGCAACAAAGGGGTTTCCATGCGTTTGATCACCCGAGTGATCGCGTCATTTCCTGTCAGGAGCGTCGCCCTGGCCGGTGCCGCGGCGCTGTTGCTGGGCGGGTGCCAGGCGCTCGCGCTCACCGTTGCGGGCGTGGGCGCTTCAACAGGCTTGTCTCACACGGCCAACAGCATCAGCTCGCGGACCTTCACGGCAAGTGATCAGCACGTCAAACAAGCCGCCTTGATCGCCCTGGGGAAGATGGGCATGAAGTTCGAATCCTCGGAGAAAGTGGAGAGCATCGAGACGATTCGCGCCAGAGTGTCGGACCGCAGTATTGAGATCGAAGTCGAGGCGCTGAGCGAGTCCACCACGAGAATCAGCACGACGGCGCAGCGCGGCTTTTTCCAGTACGACGGCGCCACGGCGCGCGAGATCGTTGTTCAAACCGAGTTGGCGATGATCGAGCTCGCTCAGTCCCGCCGAACCCGCGGGCCGTCCAAGACGGCCTCGGCGCTCGCTGACTCCATGATGGGTGCGGCGCCAATGCGGCGTTGAAGCGGCGCGCTCACGCGGCTTCGGGGCGTTCTCACACCTCGTGCCAGACGATGCTGCTCTTGGTACTCGTCCAGCGTTCGAACAGCGGCGCGTAGACCTCGTCGATTCGATTGCGTTTGACCTTGAAGGTCGGCGTGATGAATCCGTTGTCCACGGTCCAGGCGGTGCGGATCACCACCAGGCAATCGAGTTGCTCGTGCGGGTCGAGTTGGGCATTGATGGTCGCCAGGTGTTCCTCCAGGCTCGCCTGCATCGGTGCACGGCCCGCGGCGTTCGCGGCGCGCGCCGCCGCATCGGCGTTGAGCATCACGATGCCCAGCGGTTGCCCCAGGTTGGCGCCGGTCACCACGCAAGCTTCGACCAGGCCGTTCATCACCAGTTTGTCTTCGATGGGCGCGGGCGCGACGTACTTGCCCTTGCTCGTCTTGAACAAGTCTTTGACGCGGCCCGTGATGCGCAGGTTGCCTTCGACGTCGAGCGCGCCTTTGTCCCCGGTGTGCAACCAGCCGTCGTCAGTGAGCGCTTGCCGCGTCAACTCAGGCTCCTTGTAGTAGCCGAGCATCAGCCCCGGGCTCTTCATCTGAATTTCGCCATTCGCCGGGTCCAGGCGCGACTGCACGCCCTCATAGGGAAGGCCCACCGTTCCCGGACGCGGTACACCGGGCAGGGTGGCATGGGAGATGCCACAGTTCTCGGTCATGCCGTAGACCTCGACGATTGGCAAGCCAAGCCTGGCGTACCAAGCCAGCAACTCCGGTGGCATGGGTGCAGCGCCACCGGCGGCAAAGGTGCATTGATCCAGACCCAGTGCGGTCTGCACTTTCTTGCGCACGATGCCGCGAATGATGGGCAGTTTCAGCAATCGGGCGAGTTTGGCCGGTGGCATCTTGCCGTGCACGCCCTGCTGGAACTTGACCCAGAGCCGGGGAACCGAGAAGAACGTCGTCGGCCGGGCGCGCTGCAAGTCGGCGGTAAAGGTCTCAAGGCTTTCGGCGAAATACACCTGCATTCCCACCGCGAGCAGGCCATGTTCGATCAGGGTGCGTTCGGCCACATGGGCGAGCGGCAAATAGCTCAACATGCGGGCTTCGGCCGTCAGGTGAACGCGCTTGAGCGCCGAGCCGATCGACCATGCATAGGTGCCGAAGCTGTGCATCACGCCTTTGGGTGCGCCAGTGGTGCCCGAGGTGTACATGATCGTCGACAGCTCTTCCGCGCCACGCTGGGGCTCGCCCTGCAGGGGCGGCGTGGACTGGACGATCGCGTCCCATTGCAGGTAGTCGTTCGGCGGTGCGAGCGGCATGCCGATGCACGCCAGCCCGGCGGGAACTCCAGGCTTCATGCCTTCCCATCCATCAAGTTTGCCGACAAACAAGAGTTTTGCTTCGCTGTGTTCGAGGATCTGGCGAATCGTTGACGCCGCCAACGTGGGATAGAGCGGCACGGACACATAGCCCGCCATCCAGATCGCAAAGTCCGCCATCAACCAATGGGCGCAGTTCTTCGAGATCAAGCCGATGCGGCTGCCCGGCGGGTGCCCCAGGCCTTTCAAGTGCGCGGCGATGCGGCGCGACTCGCCCAGGAGTTGCGCCCATGTGAAGGTTCGCAACGCGCCGGCACCCATCGGCTGGGTCAGCACAACCTTGTTGGGCGCCGTTTTCTCCCAGTGGAACATGCGCTGCAAGGCGAGCTGGTCTGGCGATACCGGGGTATTTGTTGTCAAGGTGTGCTCCAAGTCGTTGGGGTTAGTGCGGTGCCCGCGCACCATAGGCCATTGCGCGCTGCCCGCCAATAGGGTCACTACCGCTTTGTAGGATGCGCCCGCCCGCGATTGACGAATGTGCGTCTCTACAATCCTCGTTGGTTTCAAAGGTGCGCGGTATGTGGTTTCCCCAGGAGTTCGAGGTGATCGTGGTGGGTGGTGGTCACGCCGGCACCGAGGCCGCGTTGGCCAGCGCTCGCATGGGCGTGGCGACGCTGCTGCTGACGCACAACATCGAGACCCTGGGACAAATGAGCTGCAACCCGTCGATCGGCGGGATTGGCAAGGGCCATTTGGTCAAGGAAATCGATGCCCTGGGCGGCGCCATGGCGCTGGCAACTGACGAGGCTGGCATTCAATTTCGAATCCTGAATGGCTCCAAGGGCCCCGCCGTGCGCGCCACACGCGCGCAGGCCGACCGGGTGCTGTACCGCGCGGCGATTCGGCGACGCTTGGAGAACCAGGCCAATCTCTGGCTCTTTCAGGGCGCCTGCGACGACTTGCTTCTTGAAGGCGACCGCATCGTCGGTGCCGCAACACAAGGGGGCGTGCGTTTTCGCAGCCGCGCCGTGGTGCTCACGGCCGGGACTTTCCTCGACGGACGCATCCATGTCGGCCTGCAGAACCATGCCGCAGGACGTGCCGGCGATCCACCGGCGATTGCTTTGTCTTCGCGCCTCAAGGAACTGAAACTTCCGCAAGGGCGCCTGAAGACCGGCACACCACCACGCATCGATGGGCGCTCGATCGACTTCTCCCGACTTCAAGCGCAGCCCGGCGACGGCATGTCGACGGACGACGGCACGCCCTGCACCACTCCGATCCCGTGTTTCAGCTTCTTGGGCGAGCCGTCGATGCACCCGCGCCAGTTGCCCTGTTGGATCACCCACACGAACCGCAAGACCCACGACATCATCCGCAGCGGCTTTGACCGCAGCCCGATGTTCCAAGGCGCGATCGAAGGCGTCGGGCCGCGCTACTGTCCAAGCATCGAAGACAAGGTGAGTCGATTCGCTGACAAGGACTCGCACCAGATCTTCCTTGAGCCGGAGGGATTGACGACGCATGAGGTCTACCCCAATGGGATATCGACCTCCCTGCCCTTCGACATTCAGATCGCGGCGGTGCGATCGATGGTCGCGCTAGAGAACGCGCATCTGCTGCGCCCTGGGTATGCAATCGAATATGACTACTTCGACCCGCGGGCGCTGACGGAGAGTTTCGAGACCCGCGCGATCCGCGGCCTGTTTTTCGCCGGGCAAATCAACGGCACGACGGGCTACGAGGAGGCCGCTGCACAGGGCTTGTTCGCCGGGATCAACGCGGCACGGCAGGTGCGTGGGCGTGACGCTTGGCTGCCGCGTCGCGACCAGGCCTACCTGGGCGTGCTGGTCGATGACCTGATCACCAAAGGGATTACCGAACCCTATCGCATGTTCACCAGCCGCGCCGAGTTTCGCCTGCAGTTGCGCGAAGACAATGCCGATCTGCGCCTGACGGAAGCCGGCCGTGAACTGGGGCTGGTCGATGACGTTCGATGGGATGTCTTTTGCCGCAAGCGTGATGCTGTTTCACGTGAAACGGAACGATTGAAGTCGACCTGGGTGAATCCGAACGTCTTGCAAGCCTGTGATGCCGAACGTTTGCTCGGCAAGCCCATCAATCACGAATACAGCTTGGCGGAGTTGTTGCGTCGCCCGGGCATCGGCTTCGACGAGATCGACGCGATTCATTCAATCGTGCGGCCCGGCACGACGCCGACACGCACTCAGTTGAATGCCGAGCTCGGGCCAGTGCTGGCCGACGCGGTCATTGAACAAGTGCAGGTCGCGATCAAGTACTCCGGCTATATCGACAAGCAACGCGACGAGGTGCGGCGCGCCGCCAGCCTGGAAGAATTGCCCCTGCCCGTCGACTTCGACTACCACCGCGTCAGGGCCTTGTCCTTTGAGGTTCGACAAAAGCTGACCGCGCAACGGCCGCGGACGCTCGGCCTTGCATCGCGCATCTCCGGCGTCACGCCGGCTGCGATTTCGCTGCTGTTGGTGCATCTGAAGAAACACCGACTCGGCGACCCGGTGGCCGATGTGCCTGCCCTTCACGATGCATCGGTCTGAGCCTGCGAGTCTTTCGCTTTTGTCCGCTTATCGCGCCCGAAAAGCGCTCTGGCTCTGAGGTCGGCGTGGTGGCGCATTCGTGAACACTGTACTGCGTGATCGCTTGGCGCGGATCGCTGACGAGCTCGCATTGGCGCTGTCGAGCGCCCAGCTGGACAGTCTGCTGGCCTACCTTGACCTGTTGGTGCGCTGGAACGCGACGTACAACCTGACCGCCGTGCAGAGGCCCGCAGACATGCTGGCCCAGCATCTGGCCGACTGCCTGGCGATTGTTCCGCCGCTGCGGCGCCTGCTGGGTGAGCCGCTGGCCGGGCGCCTGCTGGACGTCGGCAGTGGCGCGGGGCTGCCGGGCGCCGTGCTGGCGATCGTGGCGCCCAAAGCAGCGGTGCTCTGTGTCGACAAGGTCGGGAAGAAGGCCGCTTTCATAAGGCAGGTGGCGGCTGAATTGGGCTTGGCAAACCTGCGAGTCGAACACGCCCGAGTTGAGGCTCTTAAGACGGGAGATTTCGACTTGATCGTTTCGCGCGCCTTCTCGTCACTGGTGGAGCTCGTGTCGCTGACGGCGCCCCACTTGGCGTCGAACGGTCTGTGGCTGGCCCTGAAGGGCAAACGCCCTGATGCCGAGATTGACGCCGTGGCGCCCATCGCGGACGTGTTTCACGTGGAACCATTGATCGTCCCCGAGCTGAATGCGCAGCGCTGCCTAGTCTGGATGCGGCGGCGACAATAGCAGCGCATCGACTTGCTTTCGATATCCGACCGGCCTGCACATTTAATAGTCCGGTCGTCACAGCAACCCGCCACTCGCCGAACTCCAAGACGTCTTCTCCCCATGGCTCAGATTTTCTGCGTTGCCAACCAGAAAGGTGGCGTCGGCAAGACGACGACCACGGTCAACCTCGCTGCCGGCCTGGCAAAGGTCAAGCAACGCGTGCTCGTCATCGATCTCGACCCCCAAGGCAATGCGACGATGGGTTCGGGAGTCGACAAGCGCGCCTTGGAGCTCAGCGTTTACGATGTTCTCTTGGAAAATGCGTCGATCGCCGAAGCACGCCAACGCAGCAGCAAGGTCGGCTACGACGTGGTAGGGGCGAATCGGGAGCTGGCCGGCGCCGAGGTTGAACTGGTTCAACTCGAGCGCCGCGACCAGCGCCTCAAGCAAGCCTTGGCGCGGGTGCACGACGATTACGATTTCATCCTTATCGATTGCCCGCCGTCGCTCAACCTCTTGACGCTCAATGGCCTGTGCAGTGCCCACGGCGTTGTGGTGCCGATGCAGTGTGAGTATTTCGCCCTGGAGGGCTTGTCGGACTTGGTCAACACGATCAAACAGGTACATGCCAACCTCAACCCGCAACTCCAGCTCATCGGCTTGTTGCGTGTCATGTTCGATCCGAGAATCACGCTGCAGCAGCAGGTCAGCGAGCAACTCAAGCAACACTTTGGCGAGAAAGTCTTCGACACAGTGATCCCGCGCAACATTAGATTGGCGGAGGCTCCCAGCTATGGCCTGCCCGGCGTGGTGTTTGATCCTGCCTCGAAAGGCGCCCACTCGTATGTCGAATTTGCCCAGGAGATGGTGAATCGGCTCGCTGCCCGATGAGCGAGCTTTTCGGTCTGAACCCAGAGCTGGATTCTGGTCTGCTCGGCCGCATTGAAGACGCTGGTTTGAACGCGAGCGCTCCACCGCAACAGCGCTGGCTGGACGGCTGGTTGCTGCGCGTTTCCCCTGGGAAGGCCAAGCGCGCCCGCTGCGTGAATGCAGTGGCCGTGGGGCAGCGGCCAGCGGAACAGAAGTTGACGCAATGTGCCGAAATCTTCGCCGCGGCCAACCTGCCGTTGATCATCCGCATCACGCCATTCACATTGCCCCATTCGCTCGATATGCAGCTCGCCGCGCAGGGCCTGATGCGTTTCGATGACACGCGGGTCATGGTCTTGACCAGGCTACACGCTGTGGATTGCCCGCCTCTCGACGACGACTGCCAGATACGAGAGATTGCATTGGAGCCTTTCGCTCTGCGAGTGGGAGCCTTGCGCGGTTCACCCATTGCCCAGCGCCAAGCCCACGCGCAGCGCCTCGCGAATGCGCCGGTCCCGTTCACAGCCTTCGAGTTGCGCAAGCGTGACGAAGTGCTGGCGTGTGGCCAGTTTGCACTGGAGGGTGACTTGGTCGGCCTGTACGACGTCTTCACCGCGCCACACGCACGCGGGCGGGGCATGGCGAGGCTTCTGTGCCAGCATCTGCTGCTGCGCGCTCGCGACATGGGTGCGGCCTGCGCCTATTTGCAGGTGGAGTCAGACAATCTCGCGGCGCGCGCTGTCTATTTTCGGCTCGGCTTTGTCGACGCCTACAGCTACCACTACCGCACACTCGACCCGCGAGTTGCCTGACTCAGCGCTACAAGCCGAGCGCCTCGTCCACACCGAGATGCACATTCATCGCCTGTACCGCCGAGCCACTTGCGCCCTTTCCGAGGTTGTCCAGCCGCGACATCAACAACACCTGTGTCTCGCTGGCAAAGATAAAGATGTCCACCCGATTCGTATCATTGCAGCCCTGCACGTCGAAATACTCGTCGGCTGGGTGCGCCACGTTGGCCAAGGGCTGCAACCGGATGAAGGGTTCGCCGTGATAGCGTTGTTCGAAGGTTCGGTGCAGCTGCGCCGCCGAAACGCCATCCGCCAACTGGGAAAGATGTAAGGGCACGCTGACCACCAAACCCTTGTAGTAGTTGGCGACGACTGGCATGAAAACGGGCGGCGAGCGTAAGCCCGTGTGCGCCACCATTTCCGGCAAGTGCTTGTGCGCCAATCCCAATGCGTAGGGCCGTGGCGTGGCGAGTGTCGGGTCGTCACCTGCTTCGTATTGCTCGATAAGCTTCTTGCCGCCGCCGGAATAGCCGGTAATGGATGTTGCCGTGATCGCAAGCTCCGGCTTCACCAAACCGGCATCGATCAGTGGGCGCAACAGCACAATGAAGCTCAATGCATGGCAACCCGGGTTCGCGATGCGTTTGGATGCCCGAATCTTCTGGCGCTGCCCTGGTGCGAGCTCCGGCAACCCAAACACCCATGCGGGATCAGTGCGATGCGCGGTGCTGGCATCGATCAAACACGTCTTGGGGTTGCGCACCAAGGCCGCCGCCTCACGAGCTGCCGCATCTGGCAGACACAAGAACGCGACGTCAGCGGCGTTGAGCAGCTCAGCGCGCATGGCCGCGTTCTTGCGATTGTCCGCATCAATGCGAAGCAACTCGATGTCGTCGCGTCGGGCCAGGTACTCGTGGATGCGCAACCCCATCGTGCCTTCTTGACCATCGACAAACACCCGGTGTTTCATTGCGTTTCCCCTGGCACACACTTGCCCGGCCCGATTGTCGAACAAAACTCCGGCAGAGACCCGCGACTGCCAAGCCATGTGCCTCCCGAAGCGGCCTCGCGCCGCACGGACCAACTCATCACCGACAATTCCCCGATGGTCACCAAAAAACCCAAAGGCCTCGGCATGGGCCTTGAGGCGCTGCTCGGGCCACGCGCCAGCGGAACCGACTCACTGCCGGGCGACAACCGCTCCGGCACGCTGCGTCGTCTCAAACTCGCGCAGCTTCAGCCTGGCAAATACCAGCCGCGCACACGCATGGACGAGGCTTCACTCCAGGAACTGGCGCGCAGTATCGAGAGCCAAGGCGTGATGCAGCCCATCCTTGTGCGCGCCGTGGGGCAAGATCACTTTGAAATCATCGCTGGAGAACGTCGCGCGAGGGCAGCAAAACTTGCCGGATTGGACGAAGTGCCCGTGCTCATCCGCCAGGTTCCCGATGAGGCTGCGGCGGCCATGTCCTTGATAGAGAACATCCAGCGCGAAGACCTCAATCCGCTTGAGGAGGCACAAGGCCTGAAACGTCTGACGACCGAATTCGGTTTGACTCACGAGCAAGCGGCGCAATCCGTCGGGCGCTCCCGCAGCGCTGCAAGCAATCTCCTGCGGCTGCTGAATCTGGTTGAACCGGTGCAGCAAATGCTCCTCGAAGGGGAGTTGGAAATGGGCCATGCGCGAGCGCTATTGCCTTTGGACGGCGCTCAGCAGATCCTGAGTGCGCGAGAGATCGTCGCCAAGGGCATGAACGTCAGGGAAGCGGAACGGCTGGTCGCCCGCACCGGCATCGGCCGAGGGCGCCAGACACCCTTGTTGCGTGTCAAACAGAACAAGCCTCACGACCTGCAACGCATCGAACAGGCGCTCTCCGACGCATTGGCGGCGAGCGTCGAAATCCGCATCAAGAAGCGCACTCGTCGCGGCGAAAAGGGCGAGGTAGCGATTCAATTCAGCACTCTGGAGGAACTCAACGGCCTTCTCGACAAATTGGGGCTCCCCCCAAGTTGAACCCCGCAGTGATTTGCGGCCGTTCGTCAGCAGGACGCAAGGCGGTGCCACTCGATGTGCCCAATATCCCTGCGCATGCCTCTTGCATGTGTGACTTTGCGCAGAAATTTGCGCATCATGGCGCTTCCCGCTTCAACCAAGCGCCCGGCACGCGCGTTGTGTAGCCACAATTCCGTCAGCGGTTGGTCTTCAGCCACCGATGTACGGTCGGATTGCGGCGCATCTCGCCTGATCCGGTCTCCGGAAATCGATCAAAGTCGATACCGCTGCCTTGCGGACTTGACAAGGAAAGCTCTGATGGCGCCCGGTGGACGTCATCAGAACTTCCCCTACAGCACCACCCGTCTCTCGGGCGGCGTTGTGTTTCCGATGTCAAGGAGATCCGCATGAATGTGATCAGCAACTTCGCAGCCAGATTCGAGCGCACCCGCGAAGAGGAGATGACGCTTGAGGAGTACCTTGCGGAATGCAAGCGCAACCCGGTGGCTTACGCCACATCGGCCGAGCGCATGCTCAAGGCGATCGGCGAACCTCAGCCGGTTGACACCCGCTCTGACCCGAGACTGTCGCGCCTGTTCGCCAACAAGATCATCAAGATCTATCCGGCGTTTGCCGAGTTCTACGGCATGGAAGACGCGATTGAGCAGGTAGTCAGCTACTTTCGCCACGCCGCACAAGGTCTCGAAGAGAAGAAGCAAATTCTCTATCTGCTCGGGCCGGTAGGCGGCGGCAAGTCTTCGATCGCCGAACGCCTCAAGGCGTTGATGCAGGAAGTTCCGTTCTACTCGATCAAGGGCTCGCCGGTGAACGAATCGCCGCTGGGCCTGTTCGACCCCGCGGAGGACGGCCAGATCCTCGAGAAGGAGTACGGTATTCCGCGCCGCTACCTGCAACGCATCCTGTCGCCCTGGGCGGTCAAGCGCCTCGAGGAATTTGGCGGCGACATTCGCAAGTTCAAAGTTGTGCGGCGCTATCCATCCGTACTCAAGCAGATTGGTATTGCAAAGACCGAACCCGGCGACGAGAACAACCAGGACATTTCATCACTGGTCGGTAAGGTCGATATCCGCAAGCTGGAAACCTTCGCGCAGGATGACCCTGATGCCTACAGTTTCTCCGGCGGGCTGTGCCTGGCGAATCAGGGCCTGCTCGAATTCGTCGAGATGTTCAAAGCGCCGATCAAGGTGCTTCACCCCTTGCTGACTGCCACCCAAGAGGGAAACTTCAAAGGCACGGAAGGGTTCGGGGCGATTCCGTTCGACGGTGTGGTCCTCGCACACTCCAATGAGAGCGAGTGGAAGGCGTTTCGCAACAACAAGAACAATGAAGCGTTTCTGGACCGCATCTATATCGTCAAGGTGCCGTATTGCCTGCGTGTCAGCGAAGAAAGCAAGATCTACGAAAAACTCCTGCGTGGGTCGTCTCTGTTCAAGGCAACCTGCGCGCCTGGTACTTTGAAGATGATGTCCCAGTTTGCGGTCTTGACTCGCCTGAAGGAACCTGAAAACTCAAGCCTGTACTCGAAGATGCTCGTGTACGACGGCGAGAACCTCAAAGACACCGATCCGCGCGCGAAGAGTTTCCAGGAGTACCGAGACTACGCTGGCGTAGACGAGGGCATGAGTGGCGTGTCGACACGATTCGCGTTCAAGATCCTCTCCAAGGTGTTCAATTTCGACAGCACTGAAATTGCCGCCAATCCAGTGCACCTGATGTATGTACTCGAACAGCAAATCGAGCGCGAACAGTTCGCGCCTGAAACAGAGCAGAAGTATCTGGCGTTCATCAAAGAGCACCTGTCGGTTCGCTACGCAGAGTTCATCGGCAAAGAGATACAAACGGCTTACCTTGAGAGCTACAGCGAGTACGGCCAGAACATCTTCGATCGCTATGTGACCTACGCAGACTACTGGATCCAGGACCACGAGTACCGCGACACCGACACCGGTGAAGTGTTCGACCGCGGATCGCTGAACGCTGAACTCGAAAAGATCGAGAAACCCGCGGGAATTTCGAATCCGAAAGACTTCCGCAACGAGATCGTCAACTTCGTGTTGCGAGCACGTGCCAGCAACGCCGGTCAGAACCCGGCCTGGACCAGCTACGAGAAGCTGCGCACCGTCATCGAGAAGAAAATGTTCTCGAACACGGAAGAGCTACTGCCCGTGGTCAGCTTCAACGCCAAAGCCAGTGCCGACGAAGTCAAGAAGCACGAGGACTTCGTGACCCGCATGGTGGCCAAGGGCTATACCTCCAAGCAGGTGCGCTTGCTTTGTGAGTGGTACTTGAGGGTTCGCAAGAGTTCCTGAACCGACCACCCTTCCGAGGAAAGCGCTTTGCAGCAAATCATCGATCGACGCCTCGCCGGCAAAAATAAATCGATCGGCAATCGCGAGCGGTTCCTTCGCCGCCACAAGGAGCAGATCCGCGAAGCAGTCAAGCGCGCGGTCGATGGCCGCGGCATCCGTGACATGGCTCAGGGTGAGGACATTCACATCCCGAAGCGCGACATCAGCGAGCCCGTTTTCGGCCATGGCAGCGGTGGCCACCGTGATACCGTTCATCCCGGCAATCAAGACTATGTGCGCGGCGACCGCATCGAGCGCCCAAAGGGCGGCGGCGGCTCGGGTGGCGGTGGCAAGGCCAGCGACAGCGGTGAGGGTGACGACGACTTCGTCTTCCACCTCAGCAAAGAAGAATTCATGCAGGTCTTCTTCGACGACCTGGCCTTGCCCAACCTCGCACGTACCACCCTCGCCGACACACCGGAGTTCAAGACGCACCGGGCCGGATACAGCAGCGACGGCACACCGAACAACCTGCATGTCGTGCGTTCAATGCGCGGAGCGATCGGCCGGCGCATCGCGATCGGCTCCGAATCGCGCCGCAACTTGCGCCATCTGGAAGAGCAGCTGGATCTCCTCAAGCGCCACCCCGAGCCGAATCCGCATTCGCGGGATATGCTCAGAATCCAACGCGAAATCGAAGCTCTGCGCGCTCGTCTGGCCCGGATACCCTATCTTGACCCCATCGACCTGCGCTACCGCAGCCGGGTTCGGGTTCCTGTTCCTACATCCAAGGCGGTGATGTTTTGCTTGATGGATGTATCGGGGTCGATGGATGAATCGCGCAAGGAATTGTCCAAGCGATTCTTCATCCTGCTCTACCTGTTTCTCACACGGCACTACGAGAAGATCGAAATCGTCTTCATCCGCCACCACACCCAGGCGCAGGAGGTCGACGAACAGAATTTTTTTCACGCCACGGAAACTGGCGGGACGGTCGTATCGAGTGCCTTGGTGCTGATGGAGGAAATCGCCAAGGCACGTTACCCCACCAGCGAGTGGAACATTTACGGCGCTCAAGCCAGTGATGGCGACAACTGGCATCACGACAGTGGCCGGTGTCGCCAGTTGCTGGCCGAACGCATCTTGCCGCTTTGCCGCTATTTTGCTTACGTGCAAGTCGCCGAGGAGGAACAAAACCTCTGGGAGGAGTATGCGCAACTCGCCGAACAGACCAAGGTCTTTGCCATGCGCAAAGTGACTGAAGCATCGCAAATCTATCCTGTGTTTCGCGAGCTATTCAAGAAGGAAGGCGCGCCAGCATGATCCATATGTCTCGCGATCCGGCAACGGGCGGCGATACGCTCGCGTCAGCGGCAGGAAACGCGCCTCGGCCCGCGGTGCGCGCCCGCGACATCGTTCGCCCGACACGGGCGCCTGAGCCGTTGCCTGCACCCAGCGACTGGAGCTTCGATCTGATCGAGCAGTATCACCAAGTCGTGCGCCAGACGGCGCTGCGCTTTGGCCTGGACACCTACCCGAACCAGTTGGAGATCATCACCGCCGAACAGATGATGGACGCCTATGCTTCAGTGGGCATGCCGGTGAACTATCGGCATTGGAGTTTCGGCAAGGAGTTCATCGCGACAGAGAAGAACTATCGGCGCGGTCACATGGGCTTGGCATACGAGATCGTGATCAATTCGAACCCTTGCATCAGCTATCTGATGGAGGAAAACACCCTGGCCATGCAAGCTTTGGTGATCGCCCACGCGGCTTACGGACACAACAGCTTCTTCAAGGGAAACTACCTGTTTCGCATGTGGACGGACGCGTCGTCGATCATCGACTATCTGGTGTACGCCAGGAACTACGTGACGCACTGCGAGGAGCGGCATGGCCTGGAGGCCGTTGAGGCGCTGCTGGACAGCTGCCACGCCTTGATGAACTACGGTGTGGACCGCTATCGACGCCCCAGCAAGTTGAGCCTTGCCCAGGAACAGGCCAGGAGCAAGGACCGAGCCGAATACGCACAACAACAGATCAACGACTTGTGGCGAACCTTGCCGCGGCGGGCCGAAAAAGCAACCGAAGAATCTTTGGCGAGGCGCTTCCCGGAGGAGCCGCAGGAGAATCTGCTGTACTTCATCGAAAAGAACGCCCCGCTATTGGAGCCGTGGCAGCGCGAAATCGTCCGCATCGTGCGCAAGGTCGCTCAGTACTTCTACCCGCAGCGCCAAACCCAGGTCATGAATGAAGGTTGGGCTACGTTCTGGCACCACCACCTGCTCAACACGATGTACGACGATGGCCATCTCACCGATGGAGTGATGATTGAATGGCTGACCTCGCACACCAATGTCGTGTTTCAACCCCCGGTCGGGCACCGCGCATACAGCGGAATCAATCCGTACGCTCTTGGCTTCGCGATGTACAGCGACATCAAGCGAATCTGCGAGGCCCCGACCGCGGAAGACCGCGCCTGGTTCCCGGAAATGGCTGGGCAAGACTGGCTTGAGACGATCGACCACGCGATGCGCAATTTCAAGGACGAGAGCTTTGTCGGACAGTATCTTTCGCCGCAACTGATGCGCGACTTCCGTCTGTTCTCAATTGTCGACGATGAGTCAGCGAAAGATCTTGAGGTTGCGGCGATCCATGACGATGCCGGGTATCGTCAAGTGAGAGAAAGCCTGAGCCGTCAGTACGACTTGGGCAGCCGCGAGCCCAATATTCAGGTGTGGAGCGTCAATCTTCGCGGCGACCGCTCACTGACGCTACGCCATACGCAACACAACCAACGGCCGCTGCATGACAGTGCCCAGGACGTGCTCAAACACGTCGCCCGTCTGTGGGGCTTCGGGATTCACTTGGAAAGCGTGGATGTCGCGGGAACGATTGCGAAGCGCTGGTCCGTGCCTGCACCATCGTCTGACTGAAAGTAGCGCGGGCGAGTGGGTGTTAACCCGCCGAGGTCGTTGCTTGGCGCGTCGTTTGTGGCAAACTTACAACAAGACGGCGTCTTTTTTGGGGTGTGCGATGAAGCGAGTCTTGTTGATGTTTTTGCTGCAGTGGGTAGCCCTGTCCAATGCGCTGGCCGCCCTTGATGTTGGTGAGCCGGCACCTGACTTCACAACTCCCGCAGCCCTTGCAGGAAAGCCCTATACCTACTCGCTAAAGGCCTCGCTTTCAAAGGGCCCGGTCGTGCTGTATTTCTTTCCCGCCGCCTTCACTGAAGGATGCTCCATCGAAGCACAACAGTTCGCACAGGCAATGCCGCAATTCGAGGCACTAGGCGCGTCAGTCATCGGCGTCTCCGGTGACGACATCGATACCCTTGGGAAGTTCTCGCTACAGGTGTGCCACGGCAAATTTCCCGTCGCTTCGGACGCCACAAAGGCAATCATCAAGTCCTACGACGCGGCAATGAAGTCGATGCCGGATTTCGCAACGCGGGTTTCATATGTCATTGCGCCAAGCGGCTCCATCGTTTACCACTACCTCAGCTTGAATCCGAACAAGCATGTCGAGAACACATTGGCAGCGGTTCGCGACTGGTCTCGGGCCAAGTTGATTCGTTAGTTTGGGTCGGCTCAGGCCGCACGCAGCGGATGTCAACGCCTGGCTCGCACGATACGTTGAAGTGAAGTCCGTTGATTGGTGCGTCTTCACGCCGGCACGATGGGGGGATTTCGGTCCTCACAGCGTCCGTGTTGTGCGGCTCCGGCCATTGCATTGGGCGGCGGCAACGCTAAACTGTCGTTCGGCGCACAAAGGCTGTTTGTTTTGTCAGGCGCCTTTTGCAATTTTTCCTTTCAGCAATATCGCAGGAGACTCTCAAATGAAGAAACTCGCTTTGGCAGCCATTTTGGTTGCATCCCAGGCCTTGGCACTTTCGGCCTTTGCACAAGACAAGAGTCGCGCCGAGGTGAAGGCCGACACCGCATCAGCCGTCAAGGCCGGCGCAATTCCGAAAGGTGAGGCGAACGCGGCCCAACCCCCGGCCAAGTCGACGAAGGCCCGCGCTGAAGTAAAGGGTGACGCATCAGCGGCGAACAAGGCAGGCGCCGTTCCAAAGGGTGAAGCGGCAGCAGAAAAGCCCGCGGCGAAGAACACCATGACCGCCGAAGAAAAGGCGGCCGCCCGCGCCAAGCGCAAAGCTGACGCGGCGGCAGCGAACAAGGCTGGCGCAATTCCGAAGGGCGAAGCCAGCAAGTAACCCGATTTCGGCGCGCCCGCCTCTGGGCGCGCGCCAAAATCATGAACGGCGGTGAGGGCGGAAACGCCCTGCCGCCGTTTCTCGTCGCGCCCCGCTTGGTGACGAGACCGCTAAACGACGCTCGGCTACTGCGGCATCAAGCGTCAATATTCTCCGCGCGCAAGGCGTTCGCCTCGATGAATTCGCGCCGCGGCTCCACTTCGTCTCCCATTAACATCGTAAAGACACGATCGGCTTCGATGGCATCGTCGATTTGCACGCGCAGCAAGCGTCGCACTGCAGGGTCCATCGTGGTTTCCCACAGTTGGGCTGGATTCATTTCTCCAAGTCCTTTGTAGCGCTGACGCGCGACGGCCGACTCGGCTTGTTGCAGCAACCAAGCCATGGCCTGCCGGAAGTCGCTGACCCGCGCCTCCTTCTGTCGCTCTCCCTCACCCCGCCGCACCACAGCATCAGCGCCGACCAGTCCTTTGAACGTCTTCCCCGCCGTCGACAATGCCTCGTAGTCGGCCCCATGCAGAAAGTCTGCAGTGATGACGCTGCTCTTGGCATTCCCGTGCTGCATCCGATGGACTTTCAGGACGAACTTGTCGGTGCGAGCATCAAATTCAGCGCTGACTTCAGCGTTGTGAAGCACCGCCTTCAAGGCGATCGCTGACTCCTGGGCTGCGCTCTGCGAGTCCAGATCGAGCCCCAAACCATTGGCCATCGCGCGCAAGGCCTCGACATCCATCCAACTCGACAAACGCTGCGCAACGTTGTTCGCAAGCACATACTTTCTTGCCAAAGACTCCAGACTATCACCTTCCAAGGTCACCGCGCCAGGCACACCCGTATCAAGACGGGCCTCCTTCAGTGCGACCCGAAGCAGGTATGCGTCGAGCTCGACAGCGTCCTTCAGGTACGTCTCTTCCTTGCCGAACTTCACTTTGTACAGAGGTGGCTGGGCAATATAGATGTGGCCGCGCTCCACCAGTTCTGGCATCTGCCGAAACAAGAACGTTAAGAGCAGCGTACGAATGTGCGCACCGTCAACATCCGCGTCGGTCATGATGATGATGCGGTGATATCGGAGCTTGTCGGCATTGAAATCGTCTCCGCCCATGCCCGAACCGATGCCCGTTCCAAGCGCGGTGATCAGGGTCAGAATTTCATTGCTTGTGAGCAGCTTTTCGTAGCGCGCCTTCTCAACGTTAAGAATCTTGCCCCGCAGCGGCAGTATGGCTTGAAACTTTCGATCCCTACCTTGTTTGGCCGAACCTCCAGCGGAGTCGCCCTCAACGATATAAATCTCGCACAACGCGGGATCCTTCTCCTGGCAGTCCGCCAGCTTTCCAGGCAACCCCATCCCGTCGAGCACGCCCTTTCGACGCGTCATCTCGCGAGCTTTTCGCGCGGCTTCACGCGCCCTTGCTGCGTCGACAATCTTTCCGCAGATGATTTTTGCGTCAGTCGGATTCTCCTGAAGATAGTCCGTAAGCGCCTTGCTCACGACATCCTCGACTGGCCCACGGACTTCGCTGCTGACCAACTTGTCCTTGGTCTGGCTCGAAAACTTCGGCTCAGGGACTTTCACCGACAAAACACAACAAAGGCCTTCGCGAAGGTCGTCGCCCGCGACTTCAACCTTCGCCTTTTTTGCCAGCTCGTTATCCTCGATGTACTTGTTGATGACTCGCGTCATCGCCGCGCGCAACCCCGTCAGGTGCGTACCACCGTCGCGCTGCGGTATGTTGTTTGTGAAGCAAAGTACGTTCTCCGAATAGCCGTCATTCCACTGCATTGCCACTTCACACACCACGGCCGAACCTTGATCGGTATTTTTCTCCCCGGTCGCATAGAAGATGTTCGGATGAAGGATTTTCTTACCCCCATTGATGAACTCGACGAAGCCTTTCACCCCACCTGAGTACGCAAAGTTATCTTCCTTGTTCTGGCGCTCATCGAGCAATCGGATCCGCACGCCGTTGTTCAGGAAACTCAACTCGCGCAGGCGTTTCGACAAGATCTCGTAGTGGAAGTCGATGTTTGAAAAGATCTCTCCGTCCGGCAAGAAGTGCACTTCGGTCCCACGCTTCTCCGTCGAACCCATCACTCTCATCGGCGAGATGGCCCACCCATCACGTTGCGCTACCTGTCGCTCTTGCGGTATGCCTTGTCGGAACTCTAGGAAGTGAACCTTGCCCTCTCGCCTGATCGTCAGCCGCAACCATTTGCTCAGACCGTTCACACAACTCACACCTACGCCATGCAAGCCACCCGAAACCTTGTAGCTGTTCTGGTTGAACTTGCCTCCAGCATGAAGTTCAGTCAACGCGATTTCCGCTGCGGAGCGTTTGGGGTCGTGCTTGTCGTCCATCTTGATGCCGGTTGGAATGCCGCGGCCGTTGTCGATGACACTCACTGAATTGTCTGTATGTATCGTCACCACGATGTCGTCGCAGTATCCAGCGAGCGCTTCATCGATCGAGTTGTCGACAACTTCGAAAACAAGGTGATGCAGGCCAGTACCATCCGAGGTGTCCCCGATGTACATCCCCGGTCTCTTGCGCACTGCTTCGAGGCCCTCAAGGATTTGAATGCTGCCCTCACCATAGGCGGCGTTCATTAGGTCGGTCGTGTGAGCGCTGTTCGGCGATGGCCCGTTCGCGTCAGGTGTATCTTCTGTGGCAGTCATTCGGTTGATTTGCGCAATGTTGATCGTTCGGAACATCGAGGGAAAGCATTCGGGCACACGCGCTATCCATTTGACTCGCGCGCGCGACGTGTGCCGCGCCTTTTCATATGCGCATGGGCATCACAACGTACTTGAACCCCTCAAGATCCGGTGCAGTCAATAGCGCGCTCGAATTGCCGTCCTGAAGTTCGATCTTGAACGTGGCGCAGCTGCTCATGTTAGTCAAGACATCGATCATGTACGTCACATTGAAACCAATCTCGATGCTGTCGCCCGCGTAGTCGATCTCTACTTCCTCGGTCGCCTCCTCCAGCTCTGCGTTGCTTGCAGCGATCTTCAGCACGCCGGGCTCAATGTTCACCCGCACTCCCTTGAACTTCTCACTCGTCAGGATTGCCGTGCGCTGCAAACTCGCCAACAGCATTGCACGATCGATGCTGAAGTGGTTTTTGTGATTTCGCGGAATGACGCGGTTGTAATCCGGAAACTTTCCCTCCACGAGTTTGCTGACAAACTCCATACCGCTGAAACTGAACTTCGCTTGGTTGCTGGCAAAACACATTTCGATCGGTCTGCCTTCGCCGTCCTTGTCATCGCGTAACAGCCTCTGCAGTTCCAGCACGGTCTTGCGCGGAAGGATCACTTCCTGTTTTGGTATCTCAGCGTCAAGTGTCGCCTTCGCGTGCGCAAGGCGATGACCATCCGTAGCCACCAACACAAGGTTCCTGCCTTCGGCAATGAAAAGTATTCCATTCAAGTAGTACCGAATGTCATGCACCGCCATCGCGAAGTGCACTTGACTGATAAGGCTTTTG
>JANOLJ010000403.1:0-16582 GCA_031419715.1 Burkholderiales bacterium
CGCGCCAGTTGTGCGGCTGTGCGCCGAAGCAGTTCGTCCAATGGCCGATGCGGCGCGTCCCACGTGGCAGGGTGATGCTGCTGGTCGTCGAACCAGACGCCGGCCAGGCCTGACGCGGTGCGCGCGAGCAGCAACGCGCCGAGCGGCGACTCGACTCTGCACTGTGCCGTGCAGGCGTGTTGAATCGAGATGAGTGTCGGCGTCATGCGAGAGTCTCCAAACTGTTCCAAAGCCTCAGTACGGCGTAAGAGCGCCAAGGCCGCCACGTCTGCGCATGGGCTTCGGCGGCAGCGGGCGTGGCGGTATCGAAAAGCTGCTGCATGGCCTTGAGGACAGCCACGTCGCGCGGCGGAAAGGCATCGGGCCAACTCAATGCGCGCATCGCGATGTAGTGGGCGGTCCACGGGCCGATGCCGGGCAGTGCGCACAGCGCATCGATCAGCGGCTCGGGTGGCGCGCCGATGTAGAGCAAGGCATCGAGTCCCGGCCACGCCTGCGCGAGCGCGATGATGGCGCCAGCGCGGCCGCGAATGATGCCGAGTTCGGCGATGTCTTCGATGCGCGCCGCCGCCAGCGTTTGCGGCGATGGGAACACCCGGTCGACATCCGGCCACGGCGTGGCCAGTGCCGCGCCGAAGCGCGCGACGAGGCGCCGCGCCAAGGTGCGCGCCGCCGCCACCGTGACTTGCTGGCCGAGGATGGCGCGCACGCCGAGCTCGAAGCCGTCGATGCTGCCTGGCAGCCGCAAGCCCGCGCTGCCCGGCAGACCGCTGAGCGCGGCATCGACGATCTGCGGCGACGCGTCCAGGTCGAGCCAGCGCCGCGCGTGGTTCACTACTTTCGCGCTGGCCATCGCCCATTGCGGGCAAAAGCGCAAGCGGACCTGCGCCGCGAGAGGCTCGAACGACGCTTCGATCCACCCGGCCTCGGCACTCACGATGCCGGCGCGCACCGTGCGGCGCAGCATCAAGCCCTCGACGCTTTCGATTCCGGGAATGGCGCGTTGCGCAAAGAACTTCAACAACGCCTGCGCGTCATACGGCTCGCGCCAGCCGAGCGACAACGTCACGCCTTGTGCGTCGGCAGCCTGCGGTGGTGCCGCGCTGCGGCGCAGGCGACCCGGGCTCATGCGGTAGCTGTCGGCGAATGCCGCATTGAAGCGGCGCAGACTCTTGAAGCCGCTGGCCAACGCGACTTGCGTGACGGGCAACTGCGTGTCAGTCAGCAGGTGTTTGGCGAGCAAGAGCCGGCGCGTCTGCAAATGCTGAAGCGGCGTCACGCCATGTTCGGCGAGAAAAATGCGCCGCAGGTGGCGTTCGCTGACGCCGAGTTCCCCGGCAAGGTCGGCCACACTCAGCGCCTCGCCGGCACTCACGCGTTGGTCCAGGCGTTGCGCGGCCTGGCGCGCGAGCGTTCGCGAAGCGTCCATCACGCTCCACGGTAGATCAGCGCCGGGGGCGATCTCCGGCCGGCACTTCATGCACGGCCGAAACGCCGACGCTTCCGCCTGCGCCGCCGTCTCAAAGAAGCGGCAGTTCTCGCGCTTCGGCGTGCGCACGCGGCAAATCGGCCGGCAATAGACACGCGTGGACGTGACGCCAACGAACCACCGGCCGTCAAAGCGTGCGTCGCGTGCGGTGAGCGCCTGGTAGGCGCTGTCGGCGTCGATCATCATGCGTTCGATTATGGGCGCCGCGTTGCTCGGCACTCGCCGTTTTCGGACATGTCAGGCGGGGCGTGCGGCGTGGGGCGGATGTTGTTTGTCGAAGCCGTGTCGGCCTGCAGGCGCGGTGTGGGCCTGTCGAGGTAGCGTGGGCCTCTCGAAGTCGTGTCGGCCTGTCGAGGTAGTGTGGGCCTGCGGTCGTCGTGGCTGCAGGGCGACGGCGGCGCCCCCGTTCTCCGGCCCACGCTCGCGGGGCAAGGTCGATGCCAGCGACGCCCAGCCGCGTCAACACCGTGACGCCCTGGATAAGGTGAGGACACCGCGAATGGTGCCTGCGCCCGGGGACACCACCGCCGCCCTGTTTCAACCTCCGGTGGCATGCCACGCCGTGCCCTGCCACGCTGCTCGACGCGTGCACTGTCTCAGGGGTCGAACGAGCCATGTCGACCAGCGCCGCTGACGAAGCGCGCGGCGCCGACATTTGCTTCGCCGCTGCGCAGCGTCGCTTTGCCGAACTCGAACTCCAGAGCGAGCGCGTCTTGCAATGACAACCCGTCTTCACGCAACACGCTCGCGCGGTCGTTGCGCATGCACTGTTGCGGATGGCGCGCGATCAGCTGCGCCAACTCACGCGCCGCCGCCAACGCCTCACCGGCGGGAACGAGACGATTCACTAGGCCGAACTCAAGCGCCTCGACGGCCGCGACGGGGCGCCCGGTGAGGATCATGTCGAGCGCCCGGCTTTGGCCGATGAGCCGCGGCAAGCGCACCGTGCCACCGTCGATCAGCGGCACGCCAAAGCGCCTGCAGTACACGCCGAGCACGGCCGTGTCGCCCGCGACGCGCAGGTCGCACCACAGTGCGAGTTCCAGCCCTCCGGCGACGGCGTGGCCTTCGATGGCCGCGATCACGGGTTTGCGCAGGCGCAGCCGCGAAGGCCCCATGGGCCCGTCGTCATTCATGTCGTCGTTCAGTGCCAGGCCGGCGGCGCTGCCCAGCGCGCCGTCAACGCCCAGGGCCACGGTGCGCAGATCAGCACCCGCGCAAAAGTCGCGCCCCGTGCCGGTGAGCACGGCGACGAGCGCCGTATCGTCAGCATCGAATTCGCGAAACGCCGCGCTCAAGGCGCGCGCTGTCGGGCCGTCGACAGCGTTGCGCACTTCGGGGCGATTCAGCGTGACGGTCCAGACCGGTGCGCTTTTGTCGATGATGACGGTGGCCATGGCGTCAATCGAGCTTGATGCCGACCTTGTCAATGATTGCGCCCCACTTGCGCGCCTCGACGTCGATGAAGGCCTTGAATTCCGTCGCCGAGCCGCCGCCGGGTATCAACACCTGTTTGGCGAACGCCTCGCGCACGGTGGGCTCCGCCATCACGGCGTTCACATCGGCGTTGATGCGCTGTAGGATTTCGGCGCTCACGCCGGCTGGCGCGAACAGGCCGTTCCAGGCGAGCGCCTCGAATCCGGCGGATCCCGCGATGCCCGACTCGGCAACCGTTGGCAAGTCGCTCATGCCTTCCATTCGACGTGCGCTCGTGACGGCAAGAAACCTGACGCGCCCGCCTTGCACCAGCGGCAACAAGGCCGGGGCAACGCTGAACAAGGCCTGCGTGTCGCCCGCGGCGAGCGACTGCCCGGCAGGCGGCGAGCCCGCATAGGGCACATGCACGGCCTCGATACCGGCCACACTCTTGAACAACTCCATCGTCAGGTGCGACGAACTGCCGTTGCCGAGTGACCCGTAAGAGAGCTTGTCGCCCTGCTGGCGCGCCCAGGCGACGAACTCGCCGATGGTCTTGGCCGGCACCGCGGCGTTCACGGCCAGTACGTTCGGCTGCGACGTGGTCAGCACGATGGGCACCAGGTGCTTCGCCGGGTCGTAGGGCATCTTCTTGTAGAGATAGGGCGCAAACGCGACCGGGCCGTTGAAGCCGATGCCCAGTGTGTAGCCATCGGGCGCCGCCTTGGCCACCACATCCATGCCGAGCATGCCGCCCGCACCGGGTTTGTTCTCGACGACGATCGCCTGCTTCCAGCGCTCCTTCAGCCGCTCGCCGAGCGTGCGCACGATGATGTCGAGCGAGCTGCCGGCCGGTGCCGGAACGATGATGCGCACCGGCTGCTGCGGCCAGGTCTGGGCGCTGGCGGCGTTCATCGTCAGGCCGAGCAAGAGGGAAAAGATGAGTTTCATGGTGGTCCGTGACTGCGGGGTTTCCACAGGGTAGCGCGGATGCACCGCAGCCCACAATAAGGTTTACGACAACCCGGGGGACAAGTTCTTGCAGGTCTTGCAGATCATCATCGGCGGTATGGCGCAGGGCTGCATCTACGGCCTGATCGCGCTGGGCTTCGTGCTGATCTACAAGGCCACCGAGACGGTGAGTTTCGCCCAGGGCGAGTTGATGATGCTCGGCGCCTTCGGCGGCCTGGCGGCGATGACGTTTCTGGGTTTTCCGTTCTGGCTGGCAATCCTGTGCTCCATCATCGCGATGGGCGCGTTCGGCGTGTTGCTGGAGCGCGCCGTCATCAGCCCGATCCTCGGCCAGCCGGCGTTTTCAATCGTGATGCTGACGATCGGCATCGGCTACGTCGCGCGCGGCCTGATCACGATGATTCCCAACATCGGCACCGAAACGCACACGCTCCCGGTGCCCTACAAGGACCAGGTCTGGAAACTCGGCACGCTCGTGCTGAACGTCGAGCAGATGGTCGTGATCGCCGCCACCGCCGTGCTGTGCGCCGTGCTCTATGCGATGTTCAAGTACAGCAAGCTCGGTGTGGCGATGCAGGCGGCTTCGCAAAACCAGCTCGCCGCGTACTACATGGGCATTCCGGTGAAGCGCTTGAACGGCCTGGTGTGGGGCCTGGCGGCGATGGTCGCTGCGGTGGCCGGCCTGCTGCTCGCGCCCATCACTTTTGTGCACGCGAACATGGGCTTCATCGGCCTGAAGGCGTTTCCGGCAGCGGTGGTGGGTGGCTTCGGCAGTTTGCCCGGGGCGATTGTGGGCGGGCTGGTGATCGGCGTCGTCGAGGCGCTGTCCGGGTTCTTTTTGCCCGAGGGCTTCAAGGACATCGCCGCCTATGTCGTCGTGCTCGTGATGCTGATGGTCAAACCGAATGGCCTGTTCGGCGAGAAGTTGCGCAAGAAGGTTTGAAAGAGACGACATGCGTTTCATTTTCAAGACCACCTACGAACAAGACATCCGCCTGGCCAAGCACGGCGGCCATGTGTTCTGGTACAGCGCGTTGCTGTTGCTGATGGTCGCCGCACCGTGGATCGTGTCGGAGTACTGGCTCGCGCAACTGACGTTCGTGTTGATCTACTCCGTTGTCGGACTTGGGTTGATGCTGCTGGCCGGCTTTACTGGCTTGTTCTCGCTCGGCCATGCCGCGTTTCTGGGCGTGGGCGCGTATGCCCAGGCGGCGCTGACGAATGCGGGCGTGCCTTTTCCCATCGCCTTGGCGTTCGCCGGGCTGCTGTCCGCGGCAGTCGGCATGGTCGTGGGCCTGCCGGCGTTGCGCGTCAAGGGCATTTACCTGGGGATCGCGACGCTCGCCTTCGGCTTTATCGTCGAAGAAGTGTTCGCGCGCTGGGAGTCCGTGACCGGTGGCAACGCCGGCATCCACCTCAAGGCGCCCGATCTGTTTGGCTGGAAACTCGAGTCGGCGGACTCGTTTTACGGCCTGTGTCTGGTGATCACCGTGATCGCGACACTCGGTGTGCTGAATGTGTTGCGTTCGCCCACGGGTCGCGCGTTTGTCGCGATCCGCGATTCGGAAATCTCAGCGCAGAGCATGGGCATTCATCTCGCGCGCTACAAGACGATATCGTTTGCGCTGTCTGCTGCATTGGCGGGGATCGGCGGGGCGCTGTACGCGCACAAGCTGAGGTTCATTTCCCCCGATCAGTTCAACATCCTGCAATCGGTGGACCTGCTGTTGATGGTCGTGATCGGTGGCCTGGGCTCGGTGCACGGCGCGTTTCTCGGCGCGATTTTTCTCATCACGATGCCGCAGGTCATTTCGCTCGGCAAAGACTACCTGCCTGCTGCGATCGGCCAGGCGCCGGGTCTGCAAGGCCTGGTGTATGGCGTCGTGCTGATCGGCTTTGTGATGTTCGAGCCGATGGGGCTGTACGGCAGATGGCTGAAAGTGCGAACCTGGTTCCAGGTGTTTCCCTTCTATCGCAAGGGCATGTTCAAGCGCCAGAAGAGTTTCCAAAAATCGGAGCGCCTGCGATGAGCGGCGAGATCATGCTCACGGCGAAAAACCTCACGGTACGCTTCGGCGGCGTACTCGCCGTGAACAATGTGAGCTTCGACGTGCGCCGCGGCGAGGTGTTCACGCTGATCGGCCCGAACGGCGCGGGCAAGACGACGGTGTTCAACTTGATCAGTCGCATCTACTTTCCGACCTCGGGAGAGATTGAATTCGAAGGCTGGTCGCTGCGCGGCGTGGCGCCGCACGAGATCGCACGGATGGGCATCGCCCGGACGTTTCAGAACATCGAGCTGTTCGAACACGCAAGCGTGTTGCAGAACCTGTTGATCGGCCGGCACACGCACCGCGAGACCGGGTTGTTGAGCCATTTGTTCTTCACCGGCAAGACGCGCCAGGCGGAGGTGCGGATGCGCGAAAAGGTGGAGCAGGTGATCGAACTGCTGGGCCTGCAGCACCACCGCGAATCCCTCGTCGCCGGTCTGCCGTATGGCGTGCGCAAGGTCGTCGAGCTGGCGCGCGCCTTGTGCACCGAGCCGAAATTGCTGTTGCTCGACGAGCCTTCGTCGGGTTTGAACGTCGAAGAGACCGACGACATGGCGTTCTGGATCGACGACATCCGCCATGAACTGGGCATCACGGTGCTGATGGTCGAACACGACATGTCGCTCGTCTCCAAAGTGTCGGACCGGGTGCTGGCGATGAACCAGGGTGAAGTGCTGGCGCTGGGCACGCCGCAGGAGGTGCAGCGCCATCCAGGCGTGATCGAGGCGTATCTGGGGTCGAGCGACGATCTGGCGTCGTTGCGTCGGCAAGCCGCATGAACATGCAGGCAGCAAAAATCGATGGCAGGCAGGGCGTTACCGCGCCCACCGCACCGACCGCACCGGTGTTGCGCCTGCAAAACGTGGAAAGCGCCTATGGCCCGATCCGTGCGATCCGCGGCGTCAGCCTGCAAGTCGGGCGCGGTCAAATCGCGACGGTGCTCGGCGGGAACGGCGCGGGCAAGTCGACGATCCTGAAAACCATTTCGGGCATCATCGACCCGCGTAAGGGCAGCATTGAATTCAACGGCGAAGACATCACGTCGCGCGACCCGTCGCTGATCGTGCGGCGGGGCTTAAGCCACGTGCCCGAGGGGCGCGAGGTGTTTGCGCTGCTGTCGGTGCGCGACAACCTGATGATGGGCGCCTACACGCGCCATGACCGCGACGGTGTCGCGCGCGACCTCGAAGCGGTGTACCGCTATTTCCCTATCCTCAAAGAGCGTGAGGCGCAAGACGCGGGTTTGCTGTCGGGTGGACAGCAGCAGATGCTGTCGATCTCGCGCGCGCTGATGGCGGCGCCGCGCATGATCTTGCTCGACGAGCCGAGCCTGGGTTTGTCGCCGCTGCTGACGCGCGAAATTTTCGAGATCGTGGTGCGCATCAACCGCGAGCGCGGCACGACGATACTGCTCGTCGAGCAGAACGCCAATATGGCGTTGAACGTCGCGGACTTCGGCTACGTGCTGGAGAACGGCCGCATCGTCATGGAAGACACTTGTGAGCGCCTGCGCGAGAAAGACGACATCAAGGAGTTTTATCTCGGCATGAAGGAAGCAGGTGCGCGAGGCGAGCGGCGCTGGAAAAAGAAGAAGAATTGGCGCTGAGGTTCGTATGAGCAACCTTTGGAACCTGAATGATTTGAAGGCGAACGACGCGGTCGTCGTGCCCGGCGAAACCATGTCGGCGATGTTCTGGAACGCTGCGGCGCTGCGCGCCCGCCAGGTGATCATGCGGCAAAAGGAATTCGGGCTGTGGCGTGAGTGGACCTGGGCGCAGACCGCGCAGGCCGTGCGCGAAATTGGCGACGGCCTGCTGAGCCTGGGCCTGGCACCGGGCGAATGTGTCTCGATCTTGTCGAACACCGTGATCGAGTGGGTGCTCGCCGATCTGGCTGTGCTCAGTTGCGGCGCCGTGTGCAACGGCATCTACCCCACCGATTCGAGTTCGCAAGCGCAGTTTCTCTGCGAAGACTCGGCCACCTGCATTCTGTTTGTCGAAGACGATGAACAGTTGGACAAGGCGCTCGAGGTGCGGAGCCGCCTGCCGTGGCTGCGAAAAATCGTCGTGTTCGACCCGGAAGGCCTGCGCGACTTCTCCGACCCGCAAGTGATCGACCTGGCCGCGCTTCGCGAACTGGGGCGCAACCACGCCAAAGCCCAGCCGCGCCAGCTCGATGAGCGCGCCGCGGCGTGCCGGCCGCAGGATCTGGCGATCCTCGTCTACACCTCGGGCACCACAGGCAAACCCAAGGGCGCGATGCACTCGCACGGCGGCTTGGTGTACGCGGTGCGCGGGTACAACCGCATCGTCGTGCAAGATTCAAACGACGAGCGCATGTGCTTCCTGCCGCTGTGCCACATCGCCGAGCGTGTGGGCGGCGAATACTCGGCCGTCTACACGGGAGCCGTGTTGAATTTTGTCGAGAACCCGGAGACCGTTCCGGAAAACGTGCGGGAGATCGCGCCCACGGTCTTCACCGCCGTGCCGCGCGTGTGGGAGAAGTTCTATTCGGCGGTGGCGATCACGCTGCGCGATTCGGGGAAGGTTCAGCAAGCCGTGTATGCCTGGGGCCTGGGCGTGGGAATGCGCATTGCCGAGCGGGTGCTGGCGGGCCAACCGGTGAGCGCGGCACTGAAAGTTCAATTCACGCTCGCGCGTTGGCTGGCGCTGGACAACGTGCGGCGGCTGATCGGCATTCACCGGGCGCGTTTCCTCGTCACCGGCGCCGCGCCGATTTCCCCCGACCTGGTGAAGTGGTACCTGGCGCTGGGCGTGCCGATGCTTGAGGTGTGGGGCATGACGGAGTCTTGCGGCGCCTCGACCTACATGCCCGCAGCGCGCATCAAACCCGGCATGGTGGGGCCAGCGTGCCCGTACAACGAGGTCAAGCTCGATCCGGCGACGGGTGAAATCTTGGTGCGCGGCCGCAACGTCTTCATGGGCTACCTGAACCAACCCGAGAAGACGGCGGAAACTGTAGATGCCGAAGGCTGGTTGCATACCGGTGACGTGGGAACCGTGGACGCCGATGGCTACTTTCGCATCACCGATCGCATGAAAGACATCATCATCACGGCGGGCGGCAAGAACATCACGCCGAGCGAGTTCGAGAATGACTTGAAGTTTTCGCCCTACATCACCGACGCCGTGGTGGTGGGCGACAAGCGGCCCTACCTGACCGTGATTGTGATGATCGACCAGGAGAACGTCGAGAAGTTCGCCCAGGACCACGACATTGCGTTCAGCAACTACCTGAGCCTGACGCGCGCCAAGGCAGTGCAAGAGTTGATCTGGGGCGAAATCGAGCGCATCAACAAGAAGTTCGCGCGCGTCGAACAGATCAAGAAGTTCTATTTGCTGGAGACCCAGCTGAGTGCCGAAGACGACGAACTCACGCCCACGATGAAGCTCAAGCGCAAGTTCGTCGAGAAGAAGTACGCTAGCCATATCGAAGCGATGTATCGCTGAGAATCCCTCAATTTCCACTGCTGACCTCGAAGGAGAAAGACGATGAATTCAATTCGAACCCTAATGGCGATCGCGCTCGCGGCGATCGCGCCCTGGGCGACGGCCCAAACCCAAGGCGTGAGCAAGACCGAAATCACGATGGGTTCGATCCAGGATCTGTCGGGCCCGCTCGCGGGCTTTGGCAAACAAGTGCGCCTGGGGATGATGCTCAGGGTGGACGAAATCAACGAGCAGGGCGGCATCAGCGGGCGCAAGTTGAAGCTGCTCGTCGAAGACTCGGGCTATGACCCCAAAAAAGCTGTGCTCGCGGCGCAAAAGCTGGTGAACCAGGACAAGATTTTCATCATGGCCGGGCACATCGGCACGGCGCAAAACAATGCCGCGATGCCGGTGCAGTTCGAGAAGAACGTCATCAACTTCCTTCCGGTGACTGCAGCGCGAGAGATGTACGAGCCTTTTCACAAGCTCAAGTATTCGTTCGCGGCCACCTATTTCGATCAGATGCGCGGCTCGCTGCCCAAGCTCGTCAAGGACAAGGGCGCCAAGAAAGTCTGCACGATTTATCAGGACGATGAATTCGGCCTCGAAGTCGTGCGCGGCGCGGAAGCCGCACTCAAGACCATGAACATGGACTTCGTCGAGAAGACCTCGTACAAGCGCGGCGCCACCGATTTCTCATCGCAAGTCGCGCGCATGAAGTCCGCGGACTGCGACCTCGTGGTGCTGGGCACGATCATCCGCGAGACGATCGGCACGATCGGCGAATCGCGCAAGACCGGTTTCAATCCGGTGTTCTTTGGGTCCAGCGCGTCCTACACCGACCTCATCCACAAACTCGGTGGCAAGGCGATGGACGGCCTGTACGCGACGATGACGGTGCAGAACCCCTACGCCGACGACCCCTCGCAGAAGATCAGCTTCTGGGCGAACAAGTACAAGACCAAGTTCAACGAAGACCCGACCGTGTTCTCGGTCTACGGCTACAACATCATCGACATCTTCGCGATGGCTGCGTCCAAGGCTGGGGCCAATCTGACGACCGATACCTTCATCAAGGCGATGGATACCCTGTCGATTCCAAGCGACATGTTCGGCAGCGCACCCGCGTCGTTTTCGCCGACCAAGCGACTGGGCAGCAATGCATCGCGACTGTCGCAAATCGTCGATGGCAAGTGGAAAGCGGTGTCGGACTACATCAAGCCCGACTGAGCGCATGTCCAGGGGCGCGCTGCTTTCGCGCCCGCTCAGCGCCGCGCTGGCAGGGTGTGCATAAACTTGGCGATGATGCCCAGCATCACTTCATCGGCGCCGCCGCCGATAGAGGCCAAACGCCCGTCGCGGAACATGCGCGACACCGGGTTGTCCCAGGTGTAGCCCATACCACCCCAGTACTGCATGCAGGCGTCAGGAACGGTGCGCAGCAGACGGCCGGCCTTGAGCTTGGCCATTGACGCCCATTCGGTGACGTCGCGTCCGGCCATGTAATGCTCGGTGGCCATGTAGGTCAGGCCACGCAATGCCTCGATCTCGGTCTTGAGTTCGGCGAGTTTGAAGTGCACGGTCTGGTGGTCGAGCACTGCCGCGCCGAAGAGCTGCCGTTCGCGCGCGTAGTCGGCCGTGAGCTGCACGCAGTTGAGCAGGCCCTGGATCGAATTCGCCGCGGCCCACAGGCGCTCTTCCTGGAACTGCATCATCTGGTAGGTGAAGCCCGAGCCCTCAATGCCGATGCGGTTTGTTTGAGGCACGCGCACGTCGTCGAAGTGGATCAGCCCGGTGTCGCTCGACATCATGCCGATCTTGCGGATCTTGCTTGCCACCGTGACGCCGGGTGTCTTCATCGGCACGACGATCAGGCTCTTGTTCTTGTGCCCCGTGCCTTCCGAGGTGTTGGCCAGCAAGCACATCCAGTCGGCCTGCAGGCTGTTCGTGATCCACATCTTCGAACCATTGATGACGTAGTCGCCACCCACCTTGCGCGCCGTCGTCTTGATCGCCGCGACGTCCGAGCCCGCGCCGGGTTCGGACACGCCGATGCAGGCTACATGTTTGCCGCTGATGGCGGGGGCGAGGAACTCGCGGCGCAGCGCATCGGAGCCGAAACGCGCGAGGGCCGGCGTTGCCATGTCGGTCTGCACGCCGATCGCCATGGGCACACCGCCGCAGGCGATATCGCCCAAGGCTTCCGCCATCACGATGGAGTAGGAATAGTCCAACCCCATGCCGCCGAATTCGGTCGGCTTGGTCAGCCCGAGCAAGCCCAACTTACCCAGGCCGGAGAAGACCTCATGCGCGGGAAAGATTTCCGCGGCTTCCCAGGCGTCGACATGCGGATTGATCTCTTCGGCGATGAACCGCTTCAGAGTGCTCCTGACCGCGTCATGCTCGTGGGTGAACTGCATGGCGCGGTTTTCGCGGGCTTTACTTGAGCGTCATCAGCCACTGCACCAGTTGCTTGGCCTCGGCTTCGCTGACCTGCGCGTTTGGCGGCATCGGCACCGGGCCCCAGACGCCGGCGCCACCCTTGATGACTTTTTGCGCCAGCTTGTCGACGGCGTCTTTCTGGCCGGCGTACTTGGCGGCAACTTCCTTGTAGGACGGGCCGACGAGTTTCTTGTCTACCGCATGGCAGGCCATGCAGTTCTTCTTCGTCGCCAGGTCGGCGTTGGCAAATGCCGATCCGGCGCCTGCGGCAAGCAGAGCCATCGTCAAAGCGGGGAACAACTTCATGATTTCCTTTCAGTCGGGGGTGCGGGATTCATCGGCCATCGAGCCAGCGTCGTACATTCACAGCAACGGATTGTAAGAGCGTCAGGTTGACGCGCCACCTGTCGGGGGTTGGAACATGTTGTTCGTAGTCGTCGGCGTTGTACTGATCTTGCTGAACCTGCTGGGCATCGGCCCGGTGGCCGCCTGGACCTGGAATCTGACAGGTGACCTGTGGAAGTTCGCGATGCCATTCGCCTTCGCCCTGGGCTGGTGGGCCTGGTCCGATACCTCGGGTTTGACCAAGCGCCGTGAGATGGAACGAATGGATGAGCGCAAGGAGAACCGGCGCCTGAAAAACATGGAAGCGCTCGGTCTGAATACCCGCTCGGGGCGCAAGCCCAAGTGACGCGGGGCTCGGTTCGGGGCCTGCGCGCCGCGGGCCCGGGTGCTTGCTCCTATTCGTCGGCGTCCAGCACTGCCCCGGTGCTCGCGCTCGACGCGTTTCGCGCAAACTTTGCCAGCACGCCGCGCGTGTAGCGCGGCACCGGTGCCTTCCAGCGGGAGCGGCGCTCGGCCAGCTCGGCGGGCGTGATGTTGACCTGCAAGCTCAGCGTGTGGGAGTCGATCGTGATCGAGTCACCCTCCTGAACCAGCGCAATCGCGCCGCCCGCGTAAGCCTCGGGCGCCACATGGCCGACGACCATGCCCCAGGTGCCACCGGAAAAGCGCCCGTCGGTCACCAGCCCTACCGTTTCACCGAGCCCCTGGCCGATCAACGCGCTCGTCGGCGCCAGCATCTCGGGCATGCCCGGCGCGCCCTTGGGCCCGAGATAGCGTAGCACCATCACGTCGCCGTCCTTGATTTTCCGCGCCATGATGGCATCCATCGCACTTTGTTCGTCGTCGAACACGCGCGCCGGGCCTGTCATCTTCGGGTTCTTCAGGCCGGTGATTTTTGCTACCGCGCCTTCGGGCGCGAGGTTGCCGCGCAAGATGGCCAGGTGGCCTTGCGCGTAGATTGGCTTGTCGATGCCGCGGATCACGTCCTGGTCGGCGCGCGGCGCATCGGGAACATCGGCCAACGACTCGGCGATCGTCTTGCCGGTGATCGTCATGCAATCACCGTGCAGCAGCCCGGCCTTGATCAGGACCTTCATGACCTGCGGAATGCCGCCAGCCTTGTGCAGGTCCACGGCGAGGTACTTTCCGGAGGGCTTGAGGTCGCACAGCACCGGAACCTTGCGCCGCATGCGCTCGAAATCGTCGATCGACCATGGCACCTCGGCGGCGTGCGCGATGGCGAGGAAGTGCAGCACCGCGTTGGTGGAACCGCCGGTAGCCATGACGACGGCGATGGCGTTCTCGATCGACTTGCGCGTCACGATGTCGCGCGGCCTGCGGTTCGCCTTGACAGCGTCCACCAACACGCGCGCCGCGGCCTTCGCCGAGTTCACGATCTCGTCGTGCGGATTGGCCATCGTGCTGGAGCTGGGCAGGCTCATGCCCAGCGCTTCGAATGACGAGCTCATCGTGTTCGCGGTGTACATGCCGCCGCACGAACCGCTGCCGGGGATGGCGCGGCGCTCGATCTGCTGGAAGTCTTCCTCGCTCATCTTGCCCGCGCTGAACTGGCCCACGGCCTCGAACACGCTGACGATGTTCAGGTCCTGGCCCTTGTAGTGGCCGGGCAGGATGGTGCCGCCGTAGACGTAGATCGCGGGAACGTTGGCGCGCAGAATGCCCATCATGCCGCCGGGCATGTTTTTGTCGCAGCCGCCCACGACGAGCACGCCGTCCATCCACTGGCCACCGACACAGGTTTCAATGCAGTCGGCGATGACTTCGCGCGACACCAGGCTGTACTTCATGCCTTCGGTGCCCATCGCCATGCCGTCGGAGATCGTCGGCGTGCCGAAGATCTGCGCGTTCCCTCCCGCCTCTTCAATGCCGGCGACGGCCGCGTCGGCGAGCTTTTGCAGGCCCGAGTTGCACGGCGTGATCGTCGAGTGGCCGTTGGCCACCCCGATCATCGGTTTCTTGAAGTCGCCCTCGACGTAGCCCAGGGCGTAATACATTGAGCGGTTCGGCGCGCGCGCCACGCCTTCGGTAATGTTCTTTGAGCGTCGATTGGAGGGCATGGCAGTCTCGTGAGGGGTCGGGGAAGCGAAGCACGAACTATAGCCAGCCGCCAGCAAGGCCGGCGCTGTGCCCGGCTCAAGCCCGGCGCGCCCGGGCCTGCGGGGGCCAAGCGGTGAGTCGCGACGCGCCGCTTATCATCGTGCATGCTCGTTCATCCCCAATTCAGCCCCGTCGCATTGCAGCTCGGTCCGGTGGCGATTCACTGGTACGGCCTGACTTACCTCGTTGCGTTCGGCTTGTTCATTTGGCTCGCCACGCTGCGCACCCGGCAGCCCCAGTTTGCGCAAACCGGGTGGACGCGCCGCGACATCGAAGACCTGCTATTTTTCGGCGTGCTCGGCGTCATCATCGGTGGTCGCCTGGGGTATGTGATCTTCTACAAACCCGGGTACTACGCGGCCAACCCACTGGAAATCTTCGCGGTCTGGAAGGGCGGAATGGCGTTCCATGGCGGCTTGTTGGGCGTGCTTGCGGCGTTGCTGTTTTTTGCGCGCTCGCGCGGACGCCGCTTCCTGGAAGTGGGCGACCTGATCGCACCTTGTGTACCCACCGGGCTGGCCTCGGGGCGCATCGGCAACTTCATCAACGGCGAGTTGTGGGGGCGCGGCTCCGACCCGAGCCTGCCCTGGGCCATGGTGTTTCCGCAATCGGGGACGAACATCGCGCGCCACCCTTCGCCGCTGTATCAATTCGCGCTCGAAGGCATCTTGCTGTTCGTGCTGCTTTGGCTTTACGCGCGCAAGCCGCGCGGTCTGGGGCAGGTGTCGGGCGCCTTCCTCGGGGGCTACGGGCTGCTGCGGTTTGTCGCCGAGTACTTTCGTGAGCCCGACAGCTTTCTCGGATTGCAGGCGCTGAACCTGAGCATGGGCCAGTGGCTATGCATTCCCATGATGCTCGCCGGACTCGGCCTGTGGGTGTGGGGTGGCCGCCAGCCTCGCGCCGTGCTGCCCGCGAAGTAAGCCATGCGGCAGATTTTTCTGGATACCGAAACGACGGGGCTGAACCCGGCGGGTGGCGACCGCATCATCGAGATCGGCTGCGTCGAGATGCTCAACCGGCGATTGAGCGGGCGCAACCTGCACTTCTATCTGAACCCGCAGCGCGCAAGCCATGAGGATGCCTTCAAGGTGCATGGCCTGAGCGATGAATTCCTGGCGGACAAGCCTTTGTTCGCGGCGATCGCCGATCAACTGATCGACTACCTCCAGGGGGCCGAGATCATCATCCACAACGCCGAGTTCGACGTCGGTTTCCTGGACGCCGAGCTTGAGCGCCTCGCCAAGCCGAAAATCGAAACTCACGTGGCCCGCATCACCGACAGCCTGATGCTGGCGCGGGAGATGTTCCCGGGCAAGTCGAACTCGCTGGACGCGCTGTGCAAGCGCCTGGAGGTCGACAACGCGAGCCGCACGCTGCACGGCGCCTTGCTCGACGCCGGCTTGCTCGCCGAGGTCTACATCCGCATGACGCGGGGCCAGGAGTCGCTCGTCATCGACGCGAGTGAAGGTGGGGCGTCCGGCCCAGGGTTCGAGGCGATCGACCTGAGCCAGCTGGAACTGCCGGTGATCGAGGCCGACGCTTTGGAGCTGGCCGCGCATCATTCGGTGCTGGTGGCCTTGGACAAAGCCAGTGGCGGCAAGACGGTGTGGCGCCAGCCCGTCGAGGCGGCATGAGCCATGGCACAATTCCGCACCTTCCAGGCACCCGGAAAACCCGATTCGGGCGGTTAGCTCAGTGGTAGAGCACTGCCTTCACACGGCAGGGGTCGCAGGTTCGAACCCTGCACCGCCCACCAGGTAAATCAAGCGTTCAACGCGCTCGTTCGTGCGTGGCACGGGCCTGGGCTTATGTGCGCTGGCGCACAGACCCGCAGCGGGGGCGACCAGAGAGTGGCCGTCACTCCGAACGGACCTGACTTGTTTGCCAGAGCGCCGGCCATAGACCGACTCCCACGCTTGATCACGGTGCCAAAGCCGTGATCCTGCAATTGTTGAAGCAAGCCACGCGAGCGCGACACGCCGCGCTGGAGTCACGCCTGACGTTGCTCGACCCGGGCTTGTCGCGCGAGGACTATCGCTTGTGCATTGGCGGCTTCTTCGGCTACTACGCGCCGCTGGAGGCGCATGTGCTTGACTCGCCAGGGTTGCGCGAGATCGGGCTGACGTACAGCGAGCGGCGCAAGACGCCGAGGTTGATTGATCCTATTTTCCTCAGTTACCCAGTCCCCAAGGCGGTCAGTCCGAGGTTCGGTTTTGGCGCGCAGGCCAATATTCGCTCGACGATGTAGCGCACGAGGGCGAACCAGCGTTGGGGTTTGGTCAACTGCGGCGCAGTGGCTT
>JANOLJ010000404.1:0-5687 GCA_031419715.1 Burkholderiales bacterium
GGTTAGTTCCTATGCGCCATCCCCGTCATATTCCAGGACGAAGGTCATGAAGAAGGCACCGTTGTACAGCCGCTCATCCCGTCGCCCCGCGGCGCCCGTGGTTGCACCGAACAGTGCGCCGGCCCCGCCGACGCGCTGGATGCGCGCCAAGGCAATGGCGCTGCGCCACGAGCGGCGCGTGTGGGCCGCTTCTTTCTTGCTGCTGTTGTTGCTCGGATTGACGCTCCAGGTCTCGCTGCAACGCCGGCCCGTACCGCTGACGCTGGAGAAAATCGAGGCTGCGCTGCGCGCTTCGCTGGAAGAGACACCGCTGGCCGCCGCGGAAGCGCGCGCCTATGACGCGATCCTGCCGTCACTCGTGCGAGTCGTCGGCCAGAGCAATGAGGCGAACGACGGCTCCGACGATGCCGACCACCGCGGCGTGGGCAGTGGCGTCGTGATCGTCGACAGCGGCATCATCCTGACGAACCTGCACGTCGTCGCCGGTGCGAAACGCATCAAGGTGACGTTCGCCACCGGCTTCGAATCGGAAGCGACGATCACCGGCGTTTACGCAGAGCACGACCTGGCGGTGCTGAAGGCCAAGAGCATCCCCGACGATCTGCCCGCCGCGACGATGCGCTCCACCGGCGACTTGCGGCCTGGCGACCATGTGATCGCGGTAGGGTTTCCGTTCGGCATCGGCCCTTCCGTGTCCTCCGGCGTCGTCTCGGGCTTGAAGCGCGAGTTTCGCTCACCCGAAGGCGACCGCGTCCTGACCAATCTGATCCAGTTCGATGCCGCGGCCAACCCCGGCAACTCGGGCGGGCCTCTGGTGACGCTGGACGGCGCCGTGGTGGGCATCGTCACCGCCATCCTCAACCCGTCGCGGCAACGCGTTTTCATCGGCATCGGCTTCGCCGTGCCGATCGAAAACGCCGCCAACGCCGCCGGCATGCCGCCGTTCTGACGTTCACACCGCTCGATACGCCCGCTTTCAACACCCGTCAACTCCATTGCGCTCACTCATGGACAACATCCACGCCCCCGGCGCAGGCCCCTCCACTTTGATGGAGAGCGTGCTCTACGAAGTCAAGCGCATCGTCGTCGGGCAAGACCGTTTCCTGGAACGCGTGATGGTCGCGCTGCTCGCCCAGGGCCATCTGCTCGTGGAAGGCGTACCAGGCCTGGCCAAGACGCTGACCGTGAAGACGCTCGCCGCCACGCTGCGCGGCAACTTCAAGCGCATCCAGTTCACGCCCGATCTGGTGCCGGCCGATCTGGTGGGCACGCGCATTTACAGCCCGCGCACGGGAGAGTTCAGCACCTCGCTCGGCCCGGTGTTCACGAACCTGCTGCTCGCCGATGAAATCAACCGCGCGCCGGCCAAGGTGCAAAGTGCGTTGCTCGAAGTGATGCAAGAGCGCCAGGTCACGATCGCCGGTGAAACGCACCGGGTGCCGGAGCCGTTTCTCGTGATGGCGACGCAAAACCCGATCGAGACGGAAGGCACCTACCCGCTGCCCGAGGCGCAGGTCGATCGCTTCATGATGAAGGTGATCGTCGACTACCCGAGCGAAGAGGAGGAGTTGGTCGTAGCACAGCGCGTCACCGGTCCGCCCGCCACGGTGAACGCGGTGGCGAGCATGACGCAGCTCGGCGAACTACAACATGAGTGCCGGCAGGTCTATGTGGATCCGTCGCTGATGCAGTACGCCGTCAAGCTCGTGAGCGCGACGCGCCGGCCGGACCGCTATGGCTTGCCGGATTTGGCCAAGTACATCACTTTCGGCGCGAGCCCGCGCGCGACCATCGGCCTGATCGAAGGCGCGCGCGCGCTTGCCTTCATGCGCGGGCGCAACTACGCGCTGCCCGAAGACATGACGGGCCTGGTGGCGGACGTGCTGCGGCACCGCCTCGTGCTGTCCTACGAGGCTTTGGCCGACGGGCTGAATGCCGACCAGATCGTCGATCGGGTGCAGAAGAAGATTCCCGTGCCTGACAAGCCGCTGGCAACGCACAAGGCGTCCTGAGGGCACGCGCGTGGCAACTTTTGTCGAGCGACGCCGCGGCGACACCATCGCCCCGTGGGGCGATTCGCCGGTGGGCTTGCAGCGCCGCCAGGAAGATGCGCCGCTCAGCAGCGATGCCCTGCTGAAACGCCTTGAGTGGACTGTGCTGCGCCGTCTGGACGGCGTGCTCCAGGGCGACTACCGGACCCTCTGGCGCGGCGCCGGCCTGGATCTGGCGGATCTGCGCGAATACCAGCACCACGACGACGTACGTCACATTGACTGGAACGTCACGGCGCGCCTGCAAACTCCCTACGTGCGTCAGTTCACCGAAGACCGTGAACTCACTGCCTGGTTTCTCGTCGATCTGAGTGCGAGTGTCGATTTCGGTTCGGACACGAAGACCAAGCGCAACGTCGCACTCGAATTCGTCGCGGTGCTCGCGCGCCTGCTCACACGCCATGGCAACCGCATCGGTGCGCTGCTTTACGGCAGCGCGGTGGACACCGTGATTCCGGCGCGCGGTGGGCGCACCCAGGTGCTGCACCTGATGCAACGCATGGCGCAACGCCCCGACAAGAGCGCCCCGGGCGCGACGCAGTTGCGCGACCTGCTGATTTCCGCGCAGCGCTTCGTGAAACGCCGCGGCACGATTTTTATCATCTCCGATTTCATCAGCGCGCCCGGCTGGGAGCGCGCGTTGGCGCAGTTGGCGCTGCGCCATGAAGTGACCGCGGTGCGGCTGTACGACCCGCTGGAGATGGACTTGCCCGATCTCGGGCTGGTGTCGATGAACGACGCCGAGACCGGCGAGCAACTCGTGGTGGACACCCACGACGCCGGATTTCGCGAGCGTTTTGCCGCGCTCGCCGAGGAACGCGAGGCCGGGTTGCGCGGCGCCTTGGCGCATGCGGGGGTGGACACACTGGAGCTGTCCACCGACGACAACCTGCTCGACGCGATTCTTCGCTTTGCCGGCCTGCGCCGCCAGCGCAGCCGTCTCAGTGCCGGGGGCGGTGCGCCCGGCTCGGCCCCCGCATGGAGAGGGCCCCCAGGACTCGGCGAGCCGAGTCCGCCCCATGGGCCACAGGGTGGCCCCTTCGAGGCTCTTGGGGTCAAGGAACCTCGGGAGCGGCCCTTCGGTTCCTTGCGAGGTGCTGCATCATGACGACGACGCCGTGGATGACATTCCTGTGGCCCGAAATGCTCTGGGCCATGCTCGCCGTGCCGCTGCTCGTGGCCGGCTACTTCTGGCTGCTCGCGCGGCGCAAGAAGACGGTGCTGCGCTTTGCGAGCCTCGGCCTGGTGCGCCAGGCGATGGCCAAGACGACGGCCTGGCGGCGCCATGTTCCGCCGCTGCTGTTGCTGCTCGCGACGATTTCACTGCTGTTCGCAACGTCGCGCCCGGCGGCCTTGATCACCCTGCCCTCGGCGCAAAAGACGATCGTGCTGGCGATCGACGTGTCGGGCAGCATGCGCGCCACGGATGTGAAACCGAACCGCATCACCGCCGCGCAGGAAGCGGCAAAGACGTTCGTTGCCGAATTGCCGCGCTCGGTGCGTGTGGCGGTGGTGTCGTTCGCCGGCACCGCCGCCGTGGTGCAGGCCCCCACGCTGAGCCGCGACGACGTCTACGCGTCGATCGATCGCTTTCAGTTGCAGCGCGGCACGGCCACCGGCAGTGGCATCGTCCTCTCACTCGCGACGATCTTCCCCGACGCCGGGATCGACCTGTCGCAGATCACCGGTGCGCGCAACATGCCGGCGCAGCCCGGCGAAAAGCCCAAACAAGAGTTCACCCCTGTCGAACCCGGCTCTTATGCCTCAGCGGCGATCATCATGCTCACCGACGGCCAGCGCACCACCGGCCCGGACCCGCTGGACGCGGCGAAGATGGCCTCGGAGCGCGGCGTGCGCGTCTACACCGTGGGCATCGGCACCAAGGAAGGCGAGACGATAGGTTTCGAAGGCTGGTCGATGCGCGTGCGGCTGGACGAAGACACACTGAAAAACATCGCCGACCGCACCCGCGCCGACTATTTCTACGCCGGCACCGCCGAAGACCTGAAGAAGGTCTACCAATCGCTCAGCACACGTCTGGTCGTGGAGCGCAAGGAAACCGAAGTTAGCTCGTTGTTCGCTCTGCTCGGGGCGCTGCTGCTCGTCAGCGCGGCGGGCTTGTCGGTCTGGTGGTTCGGCCGCGCGGCCTGAGGTGCAGGAGTTCGGCGGTGCGCCCGCTGGCGCGGCGCAGCACGGCGCGGCACGAAGCGCATGCGAAAATCCGCCGCTCCCGCCGTAGTTCAATGGATAGAACGAGCGCCTCCTAAGCGCTAGATGTGGGTTCGATTCCCGCCGGGGGGGCCATATCAAAATCCCAGACCGGCCAAGATGTACCGAAGGCCCCAGGAAAATCAAGCTCCTGGGGCCTTTTTCATTCCCGGCTGTTCCAAGGGTTACCGGTTGAATCCGGGGGCAACTGGGGGCAAGATTGGGGGCAGTTGCCCCCACTCACCGGAAAGTTGCCCCCAAATGCCTCTGTCAGACACTGCGATTCGCAAGGCCAAGGCCGCCGACACCCCACTGCGCCTGTTCGACAGTGGCGGGCTCTACCTGGAAGTTGCCCCCAGCGGCGGCAAATAGTGGCGGCTGAAGTTCAGGATCGGCGGCAAGGAAAAGCGCTTGAGTCTCGGCACGTATCCGGACACCGGCTTGAAGGAAGCGCGCGAGCGTCGCGACGCTGCACGCAAGCAGCTCGCGGCAGGCGAAGACCCGAGCGCGGCACGGCGCGCGGACAAGGCCGCGAAACGCGCCGAAGCGCTGAACAACTTCGAGGCCGTCGCCCTGGCCTGGCTCGACCATCGCGGCGGCGCATGGGCCGAGCGCACGCGCGCCGCGCGCAAGGCGTCACTCGAAAACGATGTGTTCCCCATGTTCGGCAAGCGCTCGATTGCCGAGATTCAGCCGGCCGACATTCGCCACTTGGTGCAGCGCATCGAAGCGCGCGGGGCCGGCGAGACGGCGGGGCGAGTGTTCCAGCGGCTGCGCGCAATCTTCCGCTATGCGATCGCGCATGACCTGATCGCCACCGATCCGACCTACCCGCTCAAGCCGGCAGAAATCTTCAAGCCGCGCAAAGCCGCGCACCGCGCCGCGATGGCCGAGCGTGAAGTGCCGACGTTTCTGCACCGGCTCGCCGCGTATGAGGGCGACCCGATCACCAAGGCCGCGCTCACGCTGTTGATGCTCACCGCGGTTCGCCCCGGCGAGTTGCGCGGCGCACTTTGGGATGAAATCGACGTGGAGCGCGCGCTCTGGCGCGTGCCTGCCGAGCGCATGAAGATGAGAACGGAACACACGGTTCCCCTGTCGAAACAGGCCCTCGCGGCGCTCGAAACCATTCGGCCAATCAGCGGGCAATGCTCTCTGGTGCTGCCCTCCCCTTTCTACCCCGGCAAGCCGCTGAGCGATGGCACGCTGAACAGCGCATTGGCACGCATGGGCTACAAAGGCATCGCCACGGCACACGGATTTCGCACGCTGTTTTCGACGTGCGCCAATGAGGCGGGATGGAACAGTGACTACATCGAAAAGCAGCTCGCGCACGAAGACCGCGACGAAGTGCGGGGCGCCTATAACCGGGCGCAGTGGCTCGACGAGAGAACCAAGATGATGCAGTGGTGGGCCGACCGAATCGAC
>JANOLJ010000405.1:0-13768 GCA_031419715.1 Burkholderiales bacterium
TCGTTGCCTGCACAGCGCAGCCGCGTCAACAGGGTTTCGCCCTGGATGCGTTGAGGACACCGCGAATGGTGCCTGCGCCCGGGGGCACCACCGCCGCCCTGTTTCATCCTGGGGTGGCGTGCCACGCCTTTGCCTGCCACCCGGGTGTCGAGGCTGGCGGTTTGGGGTACGGGCGCAGGAACCATTCGCGGTGTCCTCGACCTGAGCAAGAGAACACCGTGTTGATGGCGCTGCGCAGGTGGGCCGAATCCGGTGCCCCGCGAGCGTGGGCCGGAGAACGTACCCCAGGCCGACTGCCACGCTGCTCGACATCTGCACGCAGCGAGCAACGAAAGTCAGCAACTAGCCGATAACGAACGCTCCCAACGCGTCGGCCTTATGCGATTGAACGCCATTGGGTATCAGTAACTCAACCCCATCGCCCCACGCACATCACGCATCGTTTCGCGTGCCACAACGCGGGCTCTTTCGGTGCCGACTTCGACGATCCAGTGCACCTTTTTCGGGTTGCTCAGGTAGGGCTCGGCGCGCTCGCGCCAGGGTTGCTGCTCGCGCAGGATGGCGTCGATGACGGGCTGTTTGCACTCTAGGCAGCCGATGCCGGCGCTGGTGCAGCCCGCCTGGACCCAGGCCTGGGTGGATGCGTCGCTGTACACCTGATGGAACTGCCACACGGGGCAGCGCTGCGGGTCGCCCTTGTCGCTGCGGCGCACGCGTTGCGGGTCGGTGGGCATGCGCTTGATCTTGCGCTCGACTTCGGCCGGTTCTTCGCGCATCGCGATCGTGTTGCCGTAGCTCTTGCTCATCTTGCCGCCGTCCAGCCCCGGCAGTTTGGTGACTTCGGTGTGGAGTGCCCGCGGCTCGGTGAGGATGGTCTTGCCCGAGCCGCGCAGGTGGCCGGCGAGCAGTTCGCTTTCGCTGGCGGTCCAGCCGGCGATAGCCGTGGCGGCCTTGTTGAGAATGGCGTCGCCCTTGGCCAACGCCTCGGCCGCGCCGGTTTCGCCGTAAGCCTTGCGCTGCTTTTCGAAGTAGCGCGCGTCGTCCTTGCTCAGCTTGGCAAGCGCCGCCTGCGCTTGCGCGTCGAACTCCGGCGAGCGGCCGTACAAATGATTGAAGCGCCGCGCCACTTCGCGCGTCAGCTCGACATGCGAGGCCTGGTCTTCGCCCACCGGCACGAACGCCGCCTTGTAGATCAGGATGTCGGCCGCCTGCAGCAGCGGGTAGCCGAGAAAGCCGTAGGTCGCGAGGTCGCGGTCCTTGAGCTTTTCCATCTGGTCTTTGTAGGTCGGCACGCGCTCCAGCCAGCCCAGCGGCGTGCCCATCGCGAGCAGGGTGAACAGCTCGGCGTGTTCGGGCAGGCGGCTTTGAATGAAGATCGTGCAGCGGTCCGGGTCCAGGCCGGCGGCGATCCAGTCGATCACCATGTCGTAGACCGACTTCTCGATGACGCTGCGCTCTTCGTAATGCGTCGTCAACGCGTGCCAGTCGGCGACGAAGTAGAAGCACTCGTACTCGTCTTGCAAGCGCACCCAGTTCTTCAGCGCACCGTGGTAGTGGCCCAGGTGCAGGGCGCCAGTGGGGCGCATGCCGGAGAGTACGCGTTGCTTCATGGTGTGCCAGTCATCGAGGCGCGAATTGTAGGGGCGGGGTATCACTGGGGTATCACGGCCGATACACTGCGCGGCCCATGAAGACCATCGTCATCCTGATCTCCGGCCGCGGCAGCAACATGCGCTCGCTGGTTCAGGCGTGCGAAGCGCGGGCGTGGAACGCGAAGATCGCCGCGGTGATCAGCAACCGGCCCGACGCGGCGGGGCTTGAGTTCGCGCGCGAACGCGGCATTGCGACGCGCGTCGTGAACCATCGCGAATTCGCGACGCGCGAGGCGTTTGACGCGGCGATCGCCGACGCGGTGGCGAGCTACGCGCCCGACATCGTGGCCCTGGCGGGCTTCATGCGCATCCTCGGCGCCGATGTGGTGCGGCGTTTCGCCGGGCGCATCGTCAACATTCATCCTTCGCTGCTGCCGGCGTTCACCGGCCTGCACACGCACCGCCGCGCGCTCGCCGCGGGTTGCAAGCTCGCCGGGGCGACGGTGCACTTCGTGACCGCCCAGCTCGACCACGGGCCCATCATCGCGCAGGCGGTCGTGCCGGTCTTGCCCGCGGACACGGAGGAAACTCTGGCGCAGCGCGTGCTGGCGCGCGAACATGTGCTCTACCCGCTGGCGGTGGGCTGGATGGTGCGCGACTTGCTGCGCATCGAGGGCGACCAGGTCAGCGTCAGCACCGGCGAGGCGCAGTTGCTGAATTGACGATGCGCTCGAAAAACCTGTTGGAGTTGAGCGTGGAGTTGCTGGGCGAGGTCTTGAAATTCCAGCATCCCGCCGACGTGCTGGTGTCGAACTTCTTTCGCCTGCACCGGGGCTTGGGGCCACGCGAACGCCATGCGCTGGCGGAGACGGCGTATGACGTGATACGCAGGTTGCCGTGCTATCGGCACCTGGCTCAGTCGGGCAGTGGCCTGCTGGAGCGGCGCTTGGCCATCATCGGTTGGCAAGGCGCGGGCGCTGTGTTGCGCGCGGCGCTGAGCGACACCGAGGCGCGTTGGCAGGAGCAAATTGCAGCGGTGGATCGATCGACCCTGCCCGACGCACTGCGCCACAACCTGCCGCCCTGGATGGCGCAGGCCCTGCAAACTGAGCTGGGCGACGAGTTCTGGCCCTTGGTGGCGGCGATCGACCAGGCCGCGCCGCTCGACTTGCGCGTCAACACGTTCAAGATCAAGCGCGATGCCGCGGCGGCGAAGCTGCGCGCCGACGGCATTGACGCCCTGCCCACGCCCTATTCGCCGATGGGTTTGCGCATCGCCGGAAAACCGGCGCTGCAAAAGCTGGACGTCTTCAAGCTCGGAGACGTCGAGGTACAAGACGAGGGTAGCCAGTTGCTGGCGCTGTTGCTCGACCCAAGGCGCGGCGAAATGGTCGTCGACTTTTGCGCGGGCGCGGGCGGCAAGACCCTGGCGCTCGGCGCGGCGATGCGCAACACCGGGCGGCTTTACGCGTTTGACGTCTCCGGCCACCGGCTCGCGGCGCTGAAGCCGCGTCTGGCGCGCAGTGGTTTGTCGAACGTGCACCCGGTGCAGATCGCGCATGAGCGCGACGAGCGAATCAAACGCCTGGCCGGCAAGATCGACCGGGTGCTTGTCGATGCGCCGTGCTCGGGCTTGGGGACGCTGCGGCGCAATCCCGATCTGAAGTGGCGCCAGTCTCCGCAGACCGTGCAGGCCTTGCAGACGCAGCAGTTGCTCATCTTGAAAGGCGCAGCACGCCTGCTCAAACCTGGCGGTCGGCTGGTTTACGCGACATGCAGCCTGTTAGTTGCGGAAAATCAAGCGATCGCGCATCAATTCAGCACCGAGCACGCGCAGGAGTTCACCGCACTGCCGGCCCTCGCGGCCCTGTCGGCGGCGCACGTCGAGCAGGCGCAAACCCTGGTCGATGGCCCATTCCTCAGGCTGTGGCCGCACCGCCACAGTACCGACGGTTTCTTTGCCGCCGCATGGACCCGCACTTGATTTGCCTCAAATCGGTACAAGTTTTCGGAAGTGAACGGGCAATGCCTTCTACTTCTCTCAGGGTTCACCGCATTGAACCGAACCTACAATGCCCGTTCCAATCACTGGTTTGGTTCTAGGACACTCGAATGAATCTGCTTGCATCCCTCGGTGATGGCCTCCTGGCTTGGTTGGCGCACGGCCTGCTCGATGCCAGTTGGTGGCAGATCGTTCTGTTCACGCTGGTGACGACGCACATCACGATTGCCGGCGTCACGATCTTCCTGCACCGCGCCCAGGCGCACCGGGCGCTCGACCTGCACGCGATACCTTCGCACTTCTTCCGCTTCTGGCTGTGGCTCGGGACCGGCCAGGAAACCAAGGAGTGGGTGGCAGTGCACCGCAAGCACCATGCGAAGTGTGAAACCGAAGAAGACCCACACAGCCCGCAGACGCGCGGCATCAAGACGGTGCTGCTCACCGGCACCGAGTTGTACCGGGTCGAGGCGAAGAACGTCGAAACCCAGGAAAAGTACGGCCGCGGCACGCCGGACGACTGGCTCGAACGCAACCTGTACACGCGCTACAGCTGGCAAGGCGTGGGCGTGATGCTCGCGATCGACCTGATGCTGTTCGGCGCCGCGGGTGCCACGGTCTGGGCGATTCAGATGGTCTGGATCCCGGTCACGGCCGCCGGCATCATCAATGGCCTGGGCCACTGGTGGGGCTACCGCAATTTCGAAGCCGCCGATGCGTCGACGAACATTTCGCCCTGGGGCATCCTCATCGGTGGCGAGGAGTTGCACAACAACCACCACACCTACCCCACGTCGGCCAAGCTCTCGGTGAAGCCGTATGAGTTCGACATCGGCTGGCTCTACATCCGCATCCTCGAAATCATGGGCCTGGCCACCGTGCGCAAGACCCCGCCGCTGCTCAAGCTGGGCGCGATCAAGGCGGTGGCCGACTCGCAGACGCTGGAGGCGATCATCTCCAACCGCTACGAAGTGATGGCCAAATACGCCGGCAACCTGCGCCGCGCCTGCCGGGCTGAGGTAGACCGGCTCAAGCACGAGGGCGCTGCCGGACACGCCAAACTCGCGAACATGGAACTGGCCAAGCGCTGGCTGCACCGCGACGAAGACAAAATCCCGAAGGGCGTGAAGGCACAACTCGCGCAGGCCGTGGCGCACAGCCCGAGCCTGGAAAAGCTGGTCGCGATGCGTGAAGAGCTGCGCCAGCTCTGGACGCGCACCAATGTGTCCGTCGAGCAGCTCGTCGCCGATTTGCAGGCCTGGTGCCGCAAGGCCGAAGAGAGCGGTATCGCCGCGCTGCAAGAGTTCGCGCTCAAGCTCAGGGCGGCGCACGCGTAGTTGACCCACCCCCGGAGCGTCGAAGGCGGCCCGTTAGAGCCGGTCCGCTGCGGCCGCTTGAAGTGATGCGCGGTGGCGCTACCAAACGAAAAGGGTCGCCATGGCGACCCTTTTTCAATGTGCGGCGCCTGCTCGCAGCGCCTGCGACCTCTACTTATTTGATCTTCGCTTCCTTGTACATCACATGCTTGCGAGCCTTCGGATCGAACTTCATGATCTCCAGCTTCTCGGGCGTTGTTTTCTTGTTTTTGTCCGTCGTATAGAAATGACCGGTGCCTGCCGACGATTGCAGCTTGATCTTTTCGCGTCCGCCTTTAGCCATTTGAGGATCTCCTTGGGTTCACGCGCTTAGATTTCGCCGCGCGCGCGCAGGTCGGCCACGACTTGCTCGATCCCGACCTTGTCGATCAGGCGCAGCGCCGCGTTCGAGATGCGCAGGCGCACCCAGCGGTTTTCGGTCTCGAGGAAGAACCGGCGGTAGTGCAGGTTCGGCAGAAAACGCCGCTTGGTGCGGTTGTTGGCGTGGGACACGTTGTTCCCCACCATTGGGCGCTTGCCCGTGACTTGACAGACGCGTGCCATGACTGTTCCGTAGCTGTTCGAATGCAAATGAAGCGTGGCCGGGCTCGGCCACGCGAAGCCGCGCAGTATAGCGGGGATTGAGCCCGCCAAACGCGGTGCGGGCGGTGCGGGCCGAATCAGGGCGCGTTCTGCTCCAGGAAACGCTGCGCGTCCAGGGCGGCCATGCAGCCCGTCCCGGCGCTGGTGATCGCCTGCCGGTAGACATGGTCTTGCACGTCGCCAGCGGCGAACACGCCGGGGATGCTCGTCATCGTGGCCATGCCGGCCAAGCCACTGCGCGTGACGATGTAGCCGTCTTTCATCTCCAACTGCCCTTTGAAGATGTCGGTGTTCGGCTGATGGCCGATGGCGATGAAGCAGCCTTTGAGCGTGAGCTCTTTCAACTCGGTGCCGCGCGTGCCCTTCAGGCGCACGCCGGTCACGCCGGTTGCATCGCCCAGCACTTCTTCCAGTGTGTGCCAGAGGTGCAACTCCATCTTGCCGCTGGCCACCTTGTCCATCAGCTTGTCGATCAATATCGCCTCGGCGCGGAACTTGTCGCGCCGATGCACCAGGTGCACCTTCGCTGCGATGTTCGACAAATACAGCGCCTCCTCCACCGCGGTGTTGCCCCCGCCGATGACACACACGACGTCGCCGCGGTAGAAAAAACCGTCGCAGGTGGCGCAGCCGCTGACGCCGCGCCCCATGAACGCCTGCTCCGAAGGCAGACCCAGGTATTTGGCCGATGCGCCGGTGGCGATGATCAGCGCGTCGCAGCGGTACTCGCCCGAATCGCCACTCAGGGTGAACGGCCGCTGGGCCAGGTCGACGCGGTTGATGTGGTCGAACACGATTTTGGTGTTGAAGCGCTCGGCGTGCTTTTGAAAGCGCTCCATCAGCTCCGGGCCCTGCACGCCGTCGGCGTCGGCCGGCCAGTTGTCGACGTCGGTGGTCGTCATCAGTTGCCCGCCTTGCGCGATGCCGGTGATCAGCACCGGGGAAAGGTTCGCGCGAGCCGCGTACACAGCGGCGCTGTAGCCGGCCGGGCCCGAGCCGAGGATCAGAACTTTGGCGTGCTGTAGGGGGTTGCTCATGGGCAAGACGGGGTTCAAGTGGAGTGGCAGGGCGTCAACACCGGCTGAGGAAGTTCTTGGTGAGTGCGCCAAGGCGCCGTAAGATTGCCCACCCTGGCCGCAGCCGGCCCGCAAAGGCTGGCGCCGCAGCCCGTGGTGCGCGGTTCGACGTGGGCTTGAATGTTAACAATCGCCGTGGCCGTGGCATGTTGAGTGAGATCAATACCCCAATAACGAAAGGCGAATCCGTATGGCGATGCTCTCCAATCTCGACCTGATCCGGCGTGTCCCGCTGTTCTCGTTGCTCACGAACGACCAGGCGCAAGGCATCGCCGATGCCGTGGTCAAGCGGCGCTACCGGCGCAGTGAAATCATCGTCGAGTTCGGCAAGAAGTCGAACGCCTTGTTCATCTTGCTCACCGGGCGCGCCCGTGTGCTGACCGCCGATTCACGCGGCCGCGAAGTCATCCTGGCGGTGCTGCAACCCGGCGACTATGTGGGCGAGATGAGCCTGATCGACAACGAGCCGCATTCGGCCACGGTGCGCGCCGAAGTGCAAACCGACATGCTGATCCTCGGCCGCGCCGAGTTCGCGCGCTGCCTGCCGGAGAACTCGAGCCTGTCGTACGCCATCATGCGTGGGCTGGTGAACCGCCTGCGCAGCGCCGACCGGCAGATCGAATCGCTGGCGCTGCTCGACGTGTATGGCCGCGTCGCACGCACCCTGCTTGAGATGGCCGAGCAAGACGGCGATCAGCGCATCATCCGCAACAAGGTTTCGCGCCAGGATCTGGCGAAGATCGTCGGCGCGTCGCGCGAAATGGTCAGCCGCGTCATGAAAGACCTGGAAGAGCGCGGTATGGTGCAAACCCAGGAAAACGGTTCCGTCGTCATCAAGGAACTGGCGAACCGCTGATCGACAGGTGGCGCATGTTCCGGGCGGGCCGAAAGGGTCGGCCCGATCGCCGACAATCGGCGCATGACTTTTCCATTGGGTTCGTTACGCACTGAAGGCGGCATGCCGCAGGGCATGGCTCGCGAGGCAGCGGGCAGCGCCGCCACCACCGGCGCTCAACCCTGGCGCGGCAAGGTTCGGCTCGCCGCCAGCGCGTGGCTCGCGCTCAGCGCCGTACTTTGGCTGCTGGGCGTGCTCGCGCTGATGAGCCACAACGCTGCGGACGCGGCGTTCAGTACGTCGGGCAGCGGCGAGGCGACGCGCAATCTCGTGGGTGGCCTCGGCGCCTGGGCCTCCGACCTCGCTTTTGTTTGCCTGGGTTATTCGGCGTGGTGGGTGGTCGCGGTGGCGGCCAGGGCCTGGCTCGCGGCCTTGGCAGCGAAGCTGCGCGGTGCGTCCGCGGCGCCGCAGGGCGGCTCCAGCGGGTCGCGTTGGGCCATCTGGCCCGGCCTGGTGCTGCTGCTGGGCGCGAGCACGGCTCTTGAGTGGACACGCCTGTACCAATGGGAGAGCCTGGTGGCGGGTGGGCGCGCCGGTGGTGCGCTGGGCTACACCTTGGGCACGGCCAGCACCACGTTGTTGGGCTTTGCCGGTTCTGGGGTGTTCTGGATCGCGGCCGGCGTAGCCGGGGTGTCGCTCGCGTTCGGTTTTTCCTGGCTGCACTGGGCCGAGCGCATTGGCGCGTGGGTCGAGGGCTTGCGCGAGCGGCGCGCCCAGCGGATTGATCGCATCGAAGACCAGCGCCTGGGCGAGGTGGCCTTGCGCGAGCGCGAGCATGTCGTGCAAGCCGAACAGGCCTTGCTCGAAGACCATGACCCGATCCTGATTCAGCCGGCGGTGGTAGACGTGGTGAAGTCGGCGCGCGTTGAGAAGGAGCGCCAGCAACCTTTGTTCATGGAACTTGCCGACACCAAACTGCCCCAGGTCGATCTGCTCGACGCCTCGACGGCGCGCTTTGAAGCAGTCTCCAGCGACACGCTGGAGATGACGTCGCGCCTGATCGAGAAGAAGCTGCGCGATTTCGGTGTCGAAGTGCGTGTCGTCGCCGCCTCGCCGGGCCCGGTGATCACACGCTACGAGATCGAGCCGGCCACGGGCGTGAAGGGCGCGCAGATCGTGAACCTGGCGAAAGACCTGGCGCGCTCGCTCAGCTTGGTGAGCATTCGCGTCGTCGAAATCATTCCCGGCAAGACGACGATGGCGTTGGAGTTGCCCAACGCGAAGCGCCAGACGATACGCCTGTCGGAAATTTTGGGTTCGCAGGTCTACAACGACGCGGCCTCCTTGCTGACGATGGGCCTGGGCAAAGACATCATCGGCGCGCCGATCGTCGCGGACCTGGGCAAGATGCCGCACTGCCTGGTCGCGGGCACCACCGGCTCGGGCAAGTCGGTGGGCATCAACGCGATGATCCTGAGCCTGCTGTACAAGGCCGAAGCGCGCGACGTGCGCATGATCCTGATCGACCCGAAGATGCTGGAGATGAGCGTCTACGAAGGCATACCGCACCTGCTGTGCCCCGTGGTGACGGACATGAAGCAGGCCGCGAACGCGCTGAACTGGGGTGTGGGCGAAATGGAGCGGCGCTACAAGCTGATGAGCAAGCTCGGCGTGCGCAACCTGGGCGGCTACAACAAGAAGATCTCCGAAGCCATCGAGCAGGGCAAGCCGCTGACGAACCCGTTCAGCCTGACGCCCGCTGAGTTGGGAGGTCAGCCGGAACCCTTGGAGCGCCTGCCCTTCGTCGTGATCGTGATCGACGAACTCGCGGATCTGATGATGGTGGTGGGCAAGAAGATCGAAGAGCTGATCGCGCGCCTCGCACAGAAGGCGCGTGCCTCGGGAATTCACCTGATCCTTGCGACCCAGCGCCCGAGCGTGGATGTGATCACCGGCCTCATCAAGGCGAACATTCCGACGCGACTGAGCTTCCAGGTCAGCAGCAAGATCGACAGCCGCACCATCCTCGACCAGATGGGCGCCGAGGCGCTGCTCGGCATGGGCGACATGCTGTACATGCCTTCGGGCACGGGCCTGCCGATCCGCGTGCACGGGGCGTTTGTCAGCGATGAAGAGGTGCACCGCGTCGTGGCCTACCTGAAGAGCCGGGGCGAGCCGAACTACATTGAAGGCATTCTCGAAGGCGGTGTGCTTGACGGCGAAAGTGGCGACGTGCTCGCGGGCGAAGGCACCGCTGGCGGTGAGAGCGACACTCTGTACGATCAGGCCGTGGCCGTGGTGCTGCAGCACCGCCGCGCGTCGATCTCGCTCGTGCAGCGCCACTTGCGCATCGGCTACAACCGCGCCGCGCGACTGCTCGAACAGATGGAGAAGTCGGGCCTGGTGTCGACGATGTCGAGCAACGGCAATCGCGACATCATGATTCCGGCGCATCAAGAATGAAACGCCTCTTCCTGCTTTTGTCATTGAGCGCGGCGGCAGCGATGGCCCGCGCTGGCGCGGTGGAACAGCTCGAAGAATTCGTGCGCGAGGTGAAAACCGGATCGGCGGCGTTCACCCAAACCGTGACGTCGCCTGATGGGGCGCGCACTAAGACGTCGAGCGGCCGCTTCGAGTTCTCGCGGCCGAATCGCTTCCGATTCAGCTACACCAAGCCTTTCGAGCAGGCCATCGTCGCCGACGGCACCAAGGTCTGGATTTTCGACGCCGACCTGAACCAGGTGAGTTCGCGCAAGCTCGACAAAGCGCTGGGCGGAACGCCTGCCGCGCTGCTCGCGGGAGGGTCGCTGTCGAAAGACTTCGTGCTCGCGCCGCAGCCCGACAAGGATGGGCTTGCGTGGGTGCTGGCCACGCCTCGCGCGACCGAGACCGCGTTTCAATCGGTGCGCGTCGGCTTTCGCGGCAAGACGCTTGGGTCGATCGAGATCATCGACAGCTTCGGCCAGCGCTCGGTCCTGCAGTTCTCGCAATTCGAAGCGAACGCTGTGCTCAAGCCTGACAACTTTGTCTTCAAGGTGCCGCCCGGCGCTGATGTGATCGAGCAGTGAACCCCACTGACAGCCCCCAGGCCGACGACATACGTCGTCCGCCCCCCGAGGGGGTCAAGGAAACTTGGGGCGGCCCGGCGTTTCCTTGCGCCGCGCCGCTCGCCGAGCGGCTGCGCCCCAAGACCTTGGACGAGGTGATCGGCCAGCGCCAGTTGCTCGGCCCGGGCAAGCCATTGCGCTCGGCGTTCGAGCGTGGCCGCTTGCACTCGATGATTCTGTGGGGCCCTCCGGGCGTGGGCAAGACAACGCTGGCGCGGTTGATGGCCGAAGGCTTCAGCGCGCAATTCATCGCGATCTCGGCGGTGCTCGGCGGCGTGAAAGACATCCGCGAGGCGGTGCAGCAGGCGCAAGCGTTGCGCCCGAGTGGCCGCGGCACGGTGGTGTTCGTGGACGAAGTGCACCGCTTCAACAAGGCGCAGCAAGACGCGTTTTTGCCGCATGTCGAGTCGGGCCTGTTCACCTTTATCGGCGCGACCACAGAAAACCCGTCATTCGAAGTCAACTCCGCGCTGCTCTCGCGCGCGACAGTGCATGTACTGCAAAGCCTGGACGAGGCCGACCTGCGCGAACTGCTCGGCCGGGCGCGTGCGCTGCTGGGCGCACCGCCGTTGATAGACGCCGCGGAAAAGCGCCTGATCGCCTACGCCGACGGCGACGCGCGGCGCCTGCTCAACGCCTATGAGAACCTGGTCGCGATGAACCCGGGCGCCGCTGAAATCGACGAAGCCCAGCTCGAAAAGTCGCTCGGCGAGCAACTGCGCCGCTATGACAACGGCGGCGAACAGTTCTACGACACGATCTCCGCCCTGCACAAGGCCGTGCGCGGCAGCGACCCCGACGCGGCGCTCTACTGGCTGGTGCGCATGTTCGACGGCGGCGTGGACCCGCGCTACGCGGCGCGGCGCATCGTGCGCATGGCCAGCGAAGACATCGGCCTGGCGGATCCGCGCGCGCTGCAACTCGCGTTAGACGCCGCCCACACCTACGAGCGCCTCGGTTCGCCCGAAGGCGAGTTGACGCTCGCGCAGGCCGTGATCTACCTCGCCGTGGCGCCGAAAAGCAACGCGGTCTACCAAGCCTACAACGCGGCGCGCGCGTTCGTCAAAGGCGACGGCACACGCGGCGTGCCGCTGCACCTGCGCAATGCACCGACTTCGCTGATGAAGGGCCTGGGCTATGGGCGCGAGTATCGCTACGCGCACGATGCGCCCGATGCCTTTGTCGCGGGCGAGTCGTACTGGCCTGACGATGTGGCGCCGATTCGCTTTTACGAGCCGGTGCCGCGCGGGCTGGAGATACGCATCGGCGAGAAGCTCACTGAGCTGCGGCGCAGGAATCAGGCCGCGAAGAAGGGCGGTTGACGCACCCGCGGGTCGCCGCCAGCCACTTCTCGTGGCGGCGCAACACATGGAAAGTCCCCGGCTTGACAGCGCAGGTGCCACCCTAGAATCCGCTGCGGCTCGACGTTGGCGCGGCAATTGCGTCGCACGAAGGTGGCGCGTACGACCCGCCAGGAGACTAGCGATGGACACCTTCATCCAGCAGATCATCAATGGCTTGGTGCTGGGCAGCATGTATGCCCTGGTGGCCCTGGGTTACACCATGGTCTACGGCATCATCAACCTGATCAACTTCGCGCACGGCGAGGTGTTGATGGTCGGCGCGCTGGTGAGCTGGACGGTGGTGACCATGCTCGCGGGCAGCGGCATGCCGGGCTGGCTGCTGTTGCTGGTCTCCCTGGTTGCCGCGATCGTGGTGTGCGCGTCGCTCAATTTCGCCATCGAAAAAATCGCTTACCGGCCGCTGCGCAGCGCGCCGCGTCTGGCGCCGCTGATCACGGCGATGGGCGTGAGCCTGTTGCTTCAAACGCTGGCGATGATCGTCTGGAAGCCGACGATCAAGTCGTACCCGATCCTGTTGCCGCAAGAGCCGTTTCACATCTACGGTGCGGTGATCAATACCGTTCAGGTGCTGATCCTGGTGCTCACGGCAATCACACTTGCGGGCTTGATGTACCTCGTGAACTACACCAAACTCGGCCGCGCGATGCGCGCCACGGCAGAGAACCCGCGCGTTGCGGGCCTGATGGGCGTGCGCCCGGACATGGTGATTTCCGCCACCTTCATCATCGGCGCGGCGCTGGCCGCGCTGGCCGGCGTGATGTGGGCGGCGAATTACGGCACCGCGTCGCACACGATGGGCTTTCTGCCTGGCCTGAAGGCGTTCACGGCGGCGGTGTTCGGCGGCATCGGCAACCTGGCTGGCGCAATGGTCGGTGGTGTGCTGCTCGGCTTGATCGAGGCGCTGGGCGCGGGCTACATCGGGGCCCTGACCGGCGGCATACTCGGCAGCCACTACCAGGACATCTTCGCGTTCATCGTGCTGATCCTCGTGCTGACGCTGCGGCCGCAAGGGTTGCTCGGCGAACGTGTCGCGGATCGAGCCTGACGCAGCGGAGGCTCGCATGTTGAATGACCTGTTCAAGAACAACAAGCCCATCAGCTATGTGCTGATTGCCGTGGGCCTGCTGATCCTGCCGATGATCGCGCAGCAGTTCGGCACCGCCTGGGTGCGCATCATCGACGTCGCCTTGCTCTATGTGTTGCTCGCACTCGGCCTGAACATCGTCGTCGGTTACGCCGGTTTGCTCGACTTGGGCTATGTCGCGTTCTATGCCGTGGGCGCCTACATGTTCGGCCTGCTCGCCAGCGGCCACCTGACGGAACACTTTCCCGCCATCGCCGCGATGTTCCCCGACGGCCTGCACACCCCGGTGTGGGTGGCGATACCGCTGGGCGCCGCCGTGGCGGGTCTGGCGGGAGTGCTGCTCGGCGCGCCCACGCTGCGCTTGCGCGGCGACTACCTGGCGATCGTGACGCTCGGGTTCGGCGAAATCATTCGCGTGTTCCTGAACAACCTCGACCATCCGGTGAACATCACGAACGGCCCGAAAGGCATCGGCCCGATCGATTCAATGCGCCTGTTCGGTTTTGACCTCGGCGCGAAGCACGAACTCTTCGGCATGGAGATTCCGAACGTCGTCAACTACTACTACCTGTTCCTGTTGCTCGTGTTGATCAGCATCGTCATCTGCTATCGGCTGGAAACCAGCCGCATCGGCCGCGCGTGGATGGCGATTCGCGAAGACGAAGTCGCGGCCAAGGCGATGGGCATCAATACGCGCGACATGAAGCTGCTCGCCTTCGGCATGGGTGCCACGTTCGGCGGTGTGGCCGGCGT
>JANOLJ010000406.1:0-15475 GCA_031419715.1 Burkholderiales bacterium
CGGGGCTGGGCGCGGTGCGCGCGGGCGGCGCGGCGAGTTCGGCGCGCAGCTTTTCCAGCGGCTCGATCTGCTGTTTCATCGGCGGCTGGGCGCAGCCCGCGGCGAGCAGCAGCGCGCCCAGCAGCGTCAGGGGCAGCGGACACGACAAGGGGTGAAGCGCGGCGTGGTTGGCGCGCGTGGCGGGAGTGGAGGGTCGGCTCATGAGGGCTCACCAGGTTGGGCAGTGCGCTGTGGCGTCGTGCCGCCGACGGCGGCCTTGGTGTCGTTGGGGGTGGCGGGCGGCGTCGCGTTCGCCGGGGCGACGGGCGGGGAACTCGTGGTGTTCGCGGCGCGCCTGACGCTCGCGCCGAACATCGGCATGCGGTGCACGCCGGTCGCGTCGCGCAGCCAGATGGCGTCGTCTTCGATGCGTTCGATGCGCGACGCGCCGACGCTGTCGCCCACCGCGTGGCGCTTGCCGCCCTCGATCACGAAGCGCGTGCCGTCGACGACCAGAATGCCGCGCGAGCCGCCCGGGCGCGGCGCCGGCACGGCGCTCGCCGCCGTGGCCACTGCCGCAGGCGCCGCACTCGGTGCGGTGCCGCCATGTGCAACGGTCGGGGCTGTTGGCGAGAGCAGGGTGATCGGTGGCACGGTCGGGTCGCGCGTGGGCTTGCCGGTTTGCGCGGCACAGGCGCCGCAGGCCAGCAAGGCCAGGGCGCAGGCGCTGCCTCGCCGCACTTTCATCGGGTTCATGGGCCTTCTCCAGCCATCAGCAACCGCACCGTCAATTCGGGCGGCGTCGTCTTCGTGGCGATCTTCAATTCGCCCCAGCGCAGCCCGGGCATGGCGCGCTCCAGGTCGGCGAGGTACTGCATCAGATCCAGGTAGCGGCCGCTCAGGCTCAGGTCCACGCCTTGCCAGCGTATGGCCGGCGTTTCGCCCGGGCCGGCGCCGCTGGGTGGGCGCGCCGCGCCGGGCGCATCGGCCACGGTGGCAAAGCGCGTCAGCGTCAGGCGCTCGTGACGGCGCAGCACGCGTTCCAGCACGTCACCGAACTGCGCCATTTCCTCGGCGCCGGCGAACAGGCCGCGCAGGCGCTGGTCCTGCTCGGTGCGCTCGCTGCGCAGTTGCGCCAGCGTGGCGAGCTGGCGCCCCTGCGGCGTGTCGGGCAGCGGCTGCGCCTTGCGCGCGGCGAGCTGCGCGCGCATCGTCGTGATCTCGCTCGTCTGCTTGCGGATCTGCGTGCCGAGCTGCGCGCGCTGGGCGAGCATCGGCGAGATCACCGCCCAATCGGCCAGCGCACCCAGCGCCACGGCGAGCGAGACGAACATGATGACGCGCTCGCGCATGCTCAGCGCGTCGATGCGCTGCGCCTGGCGTGTCCACAGGGCTTTCATCGGGCACCTCCGGGGCGGGCGGCGGCGTCGGCAGCGGGCGCGCTGCTGACCACATTGAATGACCAGGCCTCGACGCCGGGCGGGATGGGCGCGCCGACGTTGCGCTCCACTTTGACGGCCGCCAGGCGTTGGCCGGCCGTGAGCGGGTGCTTGGCCAGGTCTGCCAGCCAGGGCTGCAGGGCCTGGGGTTGCAGGGTCATGCCGGTCAGCTCGAGCCGGCCTTCGAGCAGGCGCAGGTCGGTCAGCCACACCGGCACCGGAACGGTTTGCGCCACGAGCTTGAGCATCGCGGCGTGGCTGCGTCCTTCAATGACGCGCCCACGCAGCAATTCCTCGATCTTGCGTTGCTGCTCGGCCAAGGCGCTGCGAAGCGCGGTGATTTCCTGCTCGAGCGCGGCGCCGCCGTCGGGCTTGGGGGCGAGCACGGCGAGCTCGCGCGTGAGTTGGGCGTGCTCCGTCGCCTGGATGGCGGTGCTGGCTTGCAATTCCTGGCGCAGCGCGCCGGTGCTCCACACCGCCCAGGCGCAAGCGGCGGCCAACACCATCGCGAGAAAGGCCAGGAGCTGCAGCATCGCGAGCGCTGAGAAGTAGCGCCGCGGCGCCATCAGGATCGGGCTGTAGAGATTGATCTGTTGCGCCATGGTGGGCCTCAGAGCTGGCGCGACTCGGTGCGCAACAAGGCGCCGAGCACGGGCACGACGGCCGCGCGCACTGCGGGCGTGGTGGCGGCTTGCATGAAGCCTGGCAGCGCGCGTTCGGGCTCGAGCGCTTCCACCGGGATGGCAAGCGCGGGGCGCAACAGCTCGGCGGCGGCTTGCGTGTCTTCGCCCATCTGGATCGACAGCCGCTCCAGCGGCAGGTCGGGCCAGGAGCGTTCCCACAGGTCCAGCGAACGCTGCAATTCGACGACGAAGCGCTGCCCCTCGTCACCCGTGACGCTGGACGTTCCAGCGACGGCGTCCACGTCGGCACCGTAGTCGACGATGTCCATCATCTCCAGTTCGGCCGCCGTGGAATCGGCGAAGCTCGGCGCGTCGCGGCTCGACGTGAGCGAGGCGGCGCCACCGAGCGCCTGGCCGTCCCACGCCAAACGCCGCGAGTAGAAGAGTTCACCGTGCGCGCAAATCGTCAGCAGGCAGAGCTCGCCTTGGCGCAGCAGCGCCGCACTGGCGAATTCGCCGCGGCGTGGCTGCGCGTCCCGCGCCTGCGCGGCCGCACTTTGCAGATTGCGCTGCGCGGTCTCGCGGATGTCGATCACGCTCAGCTCCAGGCCGGCGGCGACACACCATTCGCTCATCTCGCGAATCGCCTTGGTGTGTGCGGCGGCGACGAACAACTGGCGCTGATTGCGCGCGCGGCCGTCGCCGACAACCATCACGTCGAGCGTCAGATCGTCCAGATGCGCGTCCACCAGTTCCTTGATGCGCCAGCGCGCGGCGGCCTTCAACTCGGCGGGCGGGACGGCGGGCGCGTCGATCTGCAGCAACTGGCATTCGTGCAGCGCCAGCACCGCGCTGACGTGGCTCGACTGCAAGCCCATCGAGCGCACGCGCCGCGCAAAAGCCTGCGGCGTGTCGGTGCCGCGCGGCTCGACGCCGCAGCGCACGAGCCGGCCGTTCACCGAACGCCCGTAGGCGAGCGAGTCGCCGCTGAGCGACAGCACCAGCCTGTCGTCGCCCCCTTTGCGCCGCCACGGCCATTTCATCATCAGTAGTTCTCCCGCTGGTAGATCAGCGAATCGCTGCCTCGGTACAGGCCGAAGCTGGCGCGTGCCGAAGGGTCTTTGTCATAAGCGTTGCCGCACCAGGGGCCGCGCAGGAAGTCGAGGTTGGCGCCGGCCGTGGCCGATTGCGTGCGGGCCCAGGGTTGCAGGCAAGACACCTCGGCGGGTGGGCTGCCCGTGCCCAGGCTCAGACTCAGGTCCACCGTGCCGTAGCGGCCTCCCGCGGGCGGCGCGAGGCGGATCGCGCCCGTGCCTGTAGTGATCGCAAAGCTGATGCCCGAGGCCACGGTATCCGCCGCAGTGAGCGTGCGTCGCAAATTGCCGAAGCTGATGGCCGTGGCGGGAACCGTGGTGCAACTGTCCAGCGTATTCGTGTCGAAGGTGGCGCCGGTCCAAAACTGCGCCGTCAACGGAAGCGCGAGCGCCTGTGTCTGCGCGCCCACCGCATTGCTCAGGCGCAGCCGGCCGAAGCGCAACGCCACCGTGCCGACGCGGGTGCGGTCGTTCGCGCCGCCGAAGGTGCTGGCCGTGTCGAACGAAGCCATCGCGACGCCGTCGCTCTCAATCGGCGCAATGCCGAACTCGGTGCTGAACGGGCCGTCGGGTGCGGCGGCGCGGCTGGTGTTGGCGGTGAGCGCGATGTTGCTCGCCACGCCATTGCTCCACGCGCCGGTGGCCGAGCCGAGCGACAGCCGCGCACTGCCGGTTGAGAACTGCGTGGTCCCATCCCGGCCGGCGAGGTTGAAGTTGCCGGCCACCGTGGGGTCGAACTTGGCGAAGGCGCCGGTGTAGTTTTGCGTCGTCACGCTGCCCGTGTTTTGCGCGGTGAGCGTGAAGCCCAGGCGGAAGTTCTCGCCGAGGTAGGTGAAGCTCGACGCCGGTGAGCAGCTCGCGCCGGATCGGTGCGCGACCGAGGCGCCGCTGAGTGCGAAGCGCGCCGGGATGAAGCGCCCGATATTGGCGCTCGTCGTGCCGCTGACGTTGCCCACGCCCAGATAGCTGGCGTCGGCGACGCTCGGGCTGAGGGTGATGATGCCGACCTCACTGAACGCCAGGTTGGTGACTGTGGCCGCGCCGCCGCTGAAGCTGCTGCCAGCGATGCTGCCGTTGGCAAGGGTTCCGGGAAATCCTCCCGCCGGTTGCACCAGCGCATGCGTCAGCAACACGCCCTCGGCCACGCTCTCCTTGCCGTAGTTGGGCGTTGCCACATTGCCCGACGTGACGGCGGTGACGGTGGCGCTGAAACTCTCACCCGCCCTGACGAAGGCCGTGCCTGCTGCATTCGCCGCGGCCGGGTTGGCGAGGTTCGGGCTCGCGGTCTGGCGGATCGTCGTCAGCGTGAAGCCCGCGGGTCGCGTGACGAAAGCGTTCGACGAGCCGGTCAGCGTCGCCGAGTTCACCGTCTTCCTCGCCCACAGTGTGACCTGACCGACGTCGTTGAACGTGAACGTGAACGGCGCGTTGCCGTTCGCGTCGAACGTCATCGGCACCGAGGTGTCGCTGGTCACGCCTGAATTCGGGTTGCCGGCGATCGCCGTCGCGCTGTTGCCGGTGATCGAAAGCAAATTGCCGGCCGAGCAGGTGATCGGGTTGTTGCACTGGTAGGCCCAGTTCACCGTGTTCACGCCGCTGAGTGCCGCGGTGCACGCGCCGGTCGTCGTGTTCGTCTGCACGGCGCGCAAGAAGTAGCTGGCCGAGGCCGTGCCCGCGGTTTGCGTAGGCAGGGTCGCGACGCCGCCGCCAGCGGTGCCGGAGACGATGAAGCCCGCCGTGTTGAACGTGGTCGAGCAACTGTTCGCATTCGCACACGCCGTGCCGTTCGGGCAGCACTGGCGCGCATTCGTTGCCGTGATCGATTCGCCCGACAGCGCGACGGACACCGCCGTGGCGTTGGGCGCCGTCGGATAACTCAACGTCGTCGTCGCGACACCGCTGCCGTTGAAGGTGACGCTGGTCGCGCCCAGCGTCGCGCCGGTTGTGGCCAGCGTCGCGGTGGCGCCGGCCGCGGTTGTCAGCGGGCTGGTGCAGGGGCTGGTGGCGTTGGCGCAGGCGGTGACCGTCACGGTGCTGGGCAGGCAGTTGATGCTGCTCGTGGGCAAGGCCAGCTCGTAGTGGTGCACGCCGGTGTCGTTGTCGAGCAGCGTGATCGTCATCGCACGGTTCGCCGTGTCCAGGCGCGCCGCGGCATCGGTGCTGGTGACGCTGGTGATCGTCAGGACGATGGTCTTGCTCGCTTCGACGATCAAATCGTTCGTGATATTGAAATCGATCGTCGTGGAACTCGGCGTTTCCGCGTCGGTCGGGTCGATGACCACCGAGCCCGACACCGGCAGATTGGTGTCGCCCGCGCCTGCCGTTCCCGAGACCGTGTAGTTCACGGTGATCCTCGCGTTGGGCACCACGCGGGCATTGATGACGGCCGAGTAGCTCGGGTCCACGCCCTCGGTGACGCTGTCGGTCAGGATCTCGAACCCGACGTAGTTGAAGTCGGAGACGACGAGGCTTGCCGTGTCGCTGTCATTGCTCGTGTTCACCAGCCCGCTGGTGGGCGCCGAGACCGAAGACGTGGTGACCAAGGTACCCACCGCGCGCGCCCGGCCTGAGAAGGTCAGGGTCGCGGTTTCGCCGGCCGTCAGATTGATGCCGCTCCAGACCATGGGCGAGCTGGCCGCGCTGGACAGCGTGCCCTCGCTTTGGGTGCGCACGAGGTTGTTGAAATTCGCGGTCGAAACCGCCGTCGTCGTGACGCTGACGTTGTTGATGGCGTTGGTGCAGTTCTTGTTTGTCACGGTGAGCGTGTACGTCACCGTGGTCGTGTCGATGATGGCCGAAGCCGCGTCCTTGCTCAACTGCACCACGAGGTCGTTGCCGCTGGCCGTGCAGGTATTGCTCGCGCCTATCGTGTGCAGCGTGGTTCCGGTCACCGTGTTCGGCCAGGGCCCGCCGTCTGGGTTTCGCGACAGGTTGCCGCTGACGCCGTTGCTGCTTGACGATGCGGACACGACCCGGGGCGTTCCCAGGCAGGCGGGCACCGTCTGGATCCTGCCGTTCAGGGCGATGTAGTCGATGAACAGGCCGTTGGCGTCCACCAGGGCGACGTCGAGATTGCGCGTGGTGCGATTGCGCAGGTAGATGCTCTTATTGTTGTTGTAGATGAACTGGCCGTTGGCGATGACGCCGCTGGACAGGAAGTAGCCGCCGCGCCGCGTATTCGTTCCGCCGCCGCTGCGCGACCAGATCACCAATTGCCAGGTGCTCCACACCGCCGGGGCGACGTTGCCGCTGTTGAACAGCTCGACCTGATTCGAGGTGTTGCTGTTGCCGCTGGAGCCGATGCGCAATTCATTGATCGTCACCTGCCCCATGTAGGGCGAGCATTGCGCGTTCGCCAGAGGCGTGGCGAGCAGGCTCAGCAGGCCGATGAGTCCGGCCAAGGCGCACCAGAGCCAGCGGCGCTCAAGCGAATGTGGCTCTGCCACTTTGCTTGATCCCCCACGGGGGGCGGGCCGGGCGGGCTCGGCCCTGGGGGCGCTCAGTTGAATACGCGCCAGCGCGCTGAGCGTATTCATCGCACCACCGTCCAGGTAAGCTGGCGCTCGACATAAGTCTGCGCCGGCACGCCCACGGCCGGACACGCGCCGCCGACGGGTGCATTGCAGGCATTGGCGACGACGCGGTAAAAAGCCAGGGCGACGGCGCCGTCGCTCACGGTTCCCGCGGCCGGCGTGCGCGTGCAGTTGACGGTGACGGTGAACCCGCCGAGCCCGGCGGCATTGAAGCTCGTGGGCGCAAAACAAGCCGGCGCCGCAGCCGGCGGCGGCGGAACCCGCGACACCTGAAACGCCGCCCACTCCAACCCGGCGCGCGCGCTTTGGTAGGCGCGCGCCGCGTCGAGTTCGGCGGCCGAACCGAGGTGCTGGCGGGTGCTGATGTTGGCCAGCGCCGCGCCGAGCACGGCGAGCACGACGAGGATGAAGATCACGCTCATCATCGTGAAGCCGGCACTGCGTGCCACGTGGGTTGGGGCGAGTCGGCGCATGTCACGGCAGGTTGTTGACGTGCACGGCATGCTGCAGCGCCACCGTTTCCACGCCCGACGGCGTGGCGGTGGCCAGGGTCAGCGCCAGATTCACCAAGGCGGCGCGCGACGCGACGACCGTGCCGTCGGCGCTGAAGCGGCACGCCTGGACGCCCGTGGCGAGCACGGCGGCGGTGCCGGCGGTCGGTGGGTCGGGTTGGGCGGCGACGAAACCATAATTTGAGTGGCGCGTGAGTCGGCCGGTGGTGGTGTCACAGCGGTAGGTGACGGGCGTGTCCACGGCAAACACGCGATAGGGCGGCGCAAAACCGCCCACCGGCAGGCCCGCGGCGGAGTTCATCGTCAGCGCGTTCGCGTCACCCGCGGGCGTGGTGCTCGTTCTGCGATTCGAGAGGGCCTGCTCGGCGGCGCTTCCGTTGGCGGCGTAAGCGTCGGAGCCGACGACGCCCGAGCCGAGGTTGTAGAACACGAGCTGCTGCCCCGCGGCCACGGTCAGCGGCGGGCCGACCAGTGCGAACGCGGTTGCCGTGGTGCCGAACACCAGGCGGTTCGCGCCCTCCGTTGCGTAGCGCGCCGCGCCCGCCGTGGGGATCAACTCGAGCGTGCTCGTCGTCGCGGTGCTCATCACGCGCGTGCTGTTGGGCAGCGCCAGGCGCAGATCGCGGCCGATGCGGCGCAGCGCGAGATCGGCCTGATCGGTCAGCGCGACGCGCGCCTGCGTCGCGAGGTAGGCCTGCACCGGCGGCACGATGAACACCGCGATCACGGAGAAAAGAATGCCGACGACGACGATCACGATGATCGATTCGATCAGCGTGAAGCCGCGCGCGCTGCGCGATGTGCGCGATGCGCGCGAAGTTTCAGAGCGTCGCATTCGGAGCATGGCGCGCGCGGTAGCCGTCCAGGCTGACGCTCGTTCCACCCGGGCCGGTGACGGTGACGGTGATGCGCAGCGCGTCGCCGCTGCCCGCGGTGATGCTGCCGAGCGCGGCGCTGGCGACAGTGACGGTCGCGCGGTAGCCGGTCAGGCCGGCCACCTGCGTGTTCGTGATATCGACGATGCCCGCCATCGCATAGCCGTGGTAGTCGTTCACGTTGTCGAACTGCGGCGCGGTAAAGCGGCCCTCACCGGCCTCGGGACCCACGCCTTCGGCGAGCGTCGCGCAGCCGGCGCCGCTCGCCGCCGTCTCGACGTTCGCGTCATCGGGATCGCAGAACGTGAACGGCATGAGCTGCACTTCTTCGAGCAGCGACTCGGCAATCGCCAGCGCCTGACGGCGCAGCATCGGGTCGGCGCTGTGTGTGGTGGCGTTGATGAACACGGCGAGCACGCCGGTCAGCGCAACGCCGACAACGACGATGAAGAACACCAGTTCGATCAGCGACAAGCCGCGCGCGCGCGACCTCACGCCGCACCGGGGCGGCGCAAAGCGGGCGGGGAGATGAATGGCGAACAGCGGCATGCGGAACTCGAGTTCAGGGTCCGCTGCGATGCTAGGCGCCGCTGCACCTTCGGCATCGGTCAAGGAGAGGGGCGAAACAGGCCTGTTTCGGCTTCGACGAGGAAGCCGTTCGAGGTGCTGCCCGAAGCCACGGTCACGGCCAGCGTGGCACCCGTGGAGGTGAGCACGCGCCCGGAGTTGGCGCTGTTGAACGTGACCGTGCGCGGGCCGGGCTCGGTGATGCAAGGATTGACGCTGGCCGGGCACGGCACGTTGACGAGCGCAGCGCCGGCGGCATAGGCGAACGCCACGCCGGTGGTGTCGATCGTCGCGACGACGGGCCGGCGCTGCACGAGCGCCAGGCGCTGCATCGCGTGCATTTGCGCTTGCAGTTCATCGCCGAAGGCACGCAAGCGCCAGGCGGTGAGGTCGAGCATGCGCGGCAATGCGAAGGCCGCGAGGATGCTGACGAGCAGCATCACCAGAATCAGCTCGACCAAAGTAAAACCCGCCCGGTAAGGCGGGCGGGCTTCGCGGGACCGGGGCACGGCGCGGCGCGGTGGCTGAGCGCCGCGGGTGCGGTCAGATGCCGGTGGCGACGAAGGTCGCGCTCGCTCCCGATGTATGGGTGACCACGCACGCAGTGTTCGTGGTGTCCACCGCGATCGCCGCCGAGGTCACGGTGTACCCGGCCATGCCGGTCTCGAGAAGCGCACCGATGGCGGTGCAGTCGGCAACGGCAACGCCCTTGGCCGGGTTGGCCTTTCTCGCCGCGTAATTCATTGCCGACGCCGAGCTGAGCGCCGCAGCAACACCTTGCGCCGCGGCAGTGCGTGCGTCGGTGCCGAGGTCAACGAACTTCGGCATCGCGACGGCGGCAAGAATGCCGATCAACACGATCACCATGATCAGTTCAATGAGCGTAAAACCAGTTTGCTTTTTTGCCATGTGGCCTCCAAGAGGAGAGAGTTGAAATTCAGTGGCTCCAAGTCTAGTGACGGCGATGCAGCCATGTGTCGAGAACAGGCCCGGAGGTCCAGTGCAGTTCTGTGCAGCCCGTGCGCATCGCACGATGCCCCGCGCACAAGTCGTTGCACTCAGGTGGGCCGCCCCATCGCCGCCGCGCCCATGTTCCACAACGGCAGGAACACGCCCAGCGCGAGGATCAGCACGAGCACGCCGACGATGAGCAGCAAAATGGGTTCGATCGCCGCCGCCAGGCCCTTGATCGCGTAGTCGGTCTCGCGCTCATACATCTCGGCGATATCCACAAGCAAGGTATCGATCTCGCCGGTTTCCTCGCCCACCGCGATCATTTGCAGCACCACCGGCGTGAACACGCCGGTGGCCGCGGCGCAGCGCGACAGGCTTTCGCCGCGCTCGACGCCGTCGCGCATTTGCTGGATGCGCTCGCCCACGAACGCGTTGTCCACCGTCTGCGCCACCACCGTCATCGCCTGGCTGATCGGCACGCCGCTCCTGGAGGCGAGCGCGAAGCTGCGCGCAAAGCGCGCCAGCGTCGCCTTGAGCACGATCGGCCCGACCAGCGGCAGACGCAGTTTCTGCCGGTCCCAGCGGTAGCGGCCCGCGGGCGTGGCGAGCCAGGCGCGCAGCCACCACACGCCGCCGATACACAGCACCAGCAACAGCGGCCACCAGCGCAGCGTCCACGCCGAGAAGCCGAGCAGGATGCGCGTCATCAACGGCAGCTCGGCCTTGAAACCGGCGAACACGCTGGCGAAAGTGGGCAGCACGAACAGGTTGATGAGGACCATCGCGATGCCGATCGCCGCGATCACCATGATGGGATAGCGCAGCGCCTGCTTGATGCGCGCGCGCGTGTCGAGCTCGAACTCCAGGTGTTCGGCCAGACGCAAGAAGACTTCGGTCAGGCGCCCCGTCATCTCGCCGACGCGGACCATCGCGAGATAGAAGACGCTGAAGATCGACGGGTGGCGCGTCATCACCGTGGCGAGTTCGCGCCCCTGGTCCAGGCCGGCGCGCAGGTCTTCGAACAGCAGCATCAGCGCGGGCTTGGCGGTCGACGCCTGCAAGCCGGCCAAGGCGCGCAGGATCGGCACGCCGGCGCGCTGCAAGGTGTACATCTGGCGCGAGAACAGCAGCACATCATGCGTTGCCACCGGCGAGGCGCGCAGCGCGTCCCACCAGTTCTGCTTCGGCGCGGACAGGCTGCTGCCTTTGGCGCTGATCACCACCGGCGTCACGCCACCGGCGAGCAATTGCTCGGCGACCGCGGTTTCGGTGTCGGCGTCGATCGTGCCGACGATCAGCTCGCCCAGGTGATTTCGGCCGCGCCAGGTGTAGGCTTGCATTACGGGTGCGCGCGAGTCGGGGCTGGGCCGATCAGTCGACGTCGCTGGCCAGGCGCAAGGCTTCGGCCAGCGAGGTCTTGCCATCGCGCACCAGATCGAAGGCGCGGTTCGCGAGCTTGCGCCCCTGCATTTGCTCGCGCGCCAGGCGCGTGAACGCGGCCGGGTCGGCGTGGGTGGCGGCTTGCGCCAGGGGCACGTCCATTTCCAGCATTTCATACACGCCGATGCGCCCGGCATAGCCTGTGCCGTTGCACGCCGAGCAGCCGCAGCCGCGCAGGGTCTTCATGCCGGCCGCGGCGTCGCCGCCGGTGGCGACCAGCCAGGCGCTCTCTTGCGGCGTGGCGCTGTGCGGCTCGCCGCAGTTGTCGCAGTTCTGGCGCACCAGACGCTGCGCGATCACGGCTTGCAGCGCGCTGGCCACCATGAACGCGGGAACGCCCATGTCGAGCAGGCGAAACGGCGTGCTCAGCGCGTCGCGCGTGTGCAGGCTGGACAGCACGACGTGCCCGGTGATCGCGGCGCGCATGCCGATCTCGGCGGTCTCGGCGTCGCGCATTTCGCCGACCAATATCACGTCCGGGTCCTGGCGCAAGGTGGCGCGCAGCACGCGCGCGAACGTGAGTTCGATCTTCTCGTTCACCTGCACCTGGGTCAGCCCGGGCAACCGATACTCGATCGGGTCTTCGACGGTGATGATTTTTTGCTGCTCGGCGTCGAGCTCGGCCAACGCGGCGTAGAGCGTCGTCGTCTTGCCCGAGCCGGTGGGGCCGGTGGCGAGCACCAGGCCGGAGCTGCGACCGAGGATCTCGCGCATGCGCGGCAGCAGGTCGGGCGGCAGGCCGATGGCGTCGAGCCGGCGCACGCTGTCGCCATGGCCGAGCAGGCGCATCACCACCGATTCGCCATATTGGCTCGGCAACGTGGACAGGCGCACGTCGACGACGCGGTTGCGCAGGCGCAGCGTGAAGCGGCCGTCTTGCGGCAGGCGCTTCTCGGAGATGTCCAGCCCGGCCATCAGCTTGAGGCGCTGCGACAGCGCCGCGGCGATGCGCATGTCGGCCTGGGTCTGGGTTTGCAGCACGCCGTCGACGCGGCTGCGGATGAGCAGGCTGTTTTCCTGGGGTTCGATGTGCACGTCGGAGGCGCGCACCTGCAGTGCGTCTTCGAACACCGATTCGAGCAGGCGCACGACGGGCGCGCCTTCCTGGCCGACGCTGGCTTGCAGTTCGCCGAAGTTCACCGCGTCGCCGATGTCTTGTTCCAGCGCCTTGGCCAGGCCGGTGATTTCTTCGGTGCGGCGGTAGTGGCGGTCCAGCGCCGCGACGAGCTGGCTTTCGGCGACAACGGCGACGCGGATCGGGCGCTTGAGCAGGCGCTGCAGCTCGTCGTAGGCGAACAGGTCGAGCGGGTCGGAAAACCCCACGAGCAGATGTTCACCCTTGTCTTCGAGCACGATCGCGCGATGCCGCCGCGCCGGGGATTCGCCGAGCTGGCGCACCGTTTCGCTCTTCAGCGGAAAGCTCTTCAGGTTGACGAAGGCCGCGCGCAACTGACGCGCCAGGCCGTTGGCGAGCGTCTCTTCCGTGATGACGCCGCTCTCGATGAGCACCCGGCCGAGCTTTTTTCCGGATTGCTTCTGCTGCTCCAGCGCGCGCGCGAGCTGTTCTTGCGACACGAGGTGCTGTTGCACGAGCACGTCGCCCAGGCGCAGCCTTTCCTGGCGCGGTGCGGAGGCCGTGGCGGGCGAGGCGGGGGATTGCAGGTCAATGGCCATGGGCTGGTGCGCGCATCGCGCGGCGACGCCGGGATGAGCGACACCGCCGATGATGCCGACGCGCCGAGGCGACGATCCGGGGAATTGGGGCGTGAGCACCGCCCATTTGTTGCCGCGTCGCGTCGCACCTGCCGCTCAGCCAGCGCCTGCCCCCACTTGCCGGCGCACGCCAGCCTGACCCTCGCGACGAACCCAGTCCACGCTCCCGCCCGGCCGCTCCGCGCCGCGCGCCGACGGGCCAGACAGGCGAGCCGCGTCGGCAGGGTCGGCCAGACCGGTGCGCGCCCGGCGCGCGACGCTATGCCGCGTCAGTTCGCGGCGAAGCAGTACAGCAGCGCGTCGCCGCCGGTCGCGCGCAGCGCCGTCTGGCTGCAGCCGCCGCGCGACTGGTGCGATGAGTTCCACGACGTCGCCCAGGGGTCGGTGGTCGGGCCGACGCGGTCATGGTGGCCGACGACGGCCGCGCCCTCGGCACCGCTGCGCGTCCAGCTGCCGCACGTCATGTCAGGGTCACCCGGGGCGAAAGCCGTGCCGTCGCTGCGCGTGCCGGTGAGCACGTCATGCCGGTTCGGCGTGTCGCTGGCCGATACCCGGCGGCGGCAGCCCCGACATGGGCAACGTCAGCGCCGACGGCAATTACCTGTGGCTCTCGGGCCGCTACGACGACGTGGTGCACCGCATCGACACACGCAGCGGCGCCGTGGACAAGATCAAGGCCGGCCGCGAGCCGCACGGCCTGACGGTGTGGCCGCAGCCCGGGCGGTATTCGCTCGGGCATACGGGGAACTTGCGCTGACGATCGCCTGGCGATAGCGTCGGCAAGTGCGATGCGCGTTCAGAGTTCGTGAGAGTAGACGATGAAACCGAGGTGCTGGGCGAGCTTGTCGTACAGCGCTCGCCCGGCTTCATTCGTCGTGTGCGTCGTCCAGTAGACGCGGTTGCTGCCGTGCGCGCGGGCTGCGTCATAGACCGCGTGAATCAGCAGCCGGCCGATGCCTTGCCCGCGAAACGGCGCCGCGGTAAAGAGGTCTTGCAAGTAGCACACGTCATGGAGTCGCGTCGTGCTGCGATGGAACAGGCAGTGGGCAATCCCGACCATGCGGCTTTCGTCGTGCGCGACAAACGCGTGAACCGCTTCGTCGGCATTGAAGAATCGCTCCCAAGTGGTTTCACTGATCCGCTGCGGAAGCGCGGTGGCGCCGCTTCGGCCGTAAAACGCGTTGTAGCCGGCCCACAGCGGCAGCCACTGGGCATAGTCGTCGCGCTCGATCGGGCGAATCTTGAATGCTGCGGTCATGCTGGTTGGGCAGTTCGGATGCCGAAGTATGCATTCGCGGGCTTCATTGCGCGGCGCGCCAGACGCGCGCCCAGCCGCCGCGAAGTGCAGGCGCGGCGAAGCGCCACAAGCCAGCCGGCTGAGCACTCGGCGCCGCGTGTTCAACCGCGGCACGCGCAAGGTGGAACTCACCGCGGCGGGCATACTGCTGCGCCAGGCGGTGCTGCCGGCGCTGGACGGCATCGACCGCGGCGTGCGCCAAATCCGCGCCACGCTGGGGCGGCGCGCCGTCAGCTTGTCTACTTTTGCCAGCTTCGCCACGCTGTGGTTGCTGCCGCGATTGGCGGGCTTTCAGCGCCAGCATCCCGACATCGACATCCGCATCTCGGCCACCGATGCCTTGGCCGCGGCGCTGGATCTACCTGAACTACACCCACCAGCAGGTGCAGGGCGCGCTCGCCGGCCAGGGCGTGGCGCTGGCGCGCATGGCGCTGGTGCATGACCAGATCGCGCGCGGCGAACTCGTCGAGCCCTTCGGGCCGGCCGCTCGCCTGCCGGCCCCGGCGGCGTATTGGCTGATCGCCTTGCCCGGCGCGCGGCTGCGGCCCGAGCTGCGCGACTTCATCGCCTGGGTGCACGGCGAGGCGGCGCTGACACGCACCGCACTCGGCACCACGCCCGCCGCCGATGCGTCTGGCGCATCGCGTTGATGACAAACCGGCACACCGGCAGTGCCCGCGGTTGCGTAGCATCGTCGCCTTGTCACTGAAAGCCCGACCATGCTCAAGCTCTACATCGGCAACAAGAACTACTCATCCTGGTCGATGCGGCCCTGGGTGCTGCTGCGCCACTTCGGCATACCGTTCGAGGAAGTGATGCTGCGCTTTGACAGCTTCGACGCCGGCTCGAACTTCAAGCGCGCGGTCGGCCAGTTGTCTCCGGTGGGCAAGGTGCCGGTGCTGGTGCACGACGCGCTGGTGGTGTGGGACACGCTGGCGATTGCCGAATACGCCGCCGAGTACGCCGCCGCGCGCTTTCCCGAGCATGCACTGTGGCCGCGCGACCCGGCGCAACGCGCCCGCGCGCGCAGCCTGTGCGCCGAGATGCACGCGGGCTTCAGCGCGCTGCGGGGTGCGTGCCCGATGAACATCGAAGCGTCGCTGCCCGAAGTCGGCCGGCGCGTGCTGGCCGAGCAGCCCGGCGTGGCCGCCGATTTGGCGCGCATCGTCGCGATGTGGCAAGACGCGCTCACCGCCAGCGGCGGGCCTTTCCTGTTCGGCGGTTTTTCGATTGCCGACGCCTACTACGCTCCGGTGGCGGCGCGGCTGCGCACTTACGCGCTGCCGGTGCCGGCGGAGCTGGCCGCCTACACCCGGCGCCTGTGGGCCAGCCCGGGTGTCGCCGACTGGGTGCGCGACGCGCTGGCCGAGCAGGAGTTTCTGGCCTTCGAGGAACCCTACCGCAGCGCGCCTTGAGCTGGCTGGCGTGCGCGCTGCGGCGTCAACGCAG
>JANOLJ010000407.1:0-9696 GCA_031419715.1 Burkholderiales bacterium
AAATTCGTCGCGCGCTTTCTCGCCAAGGTGGAGAAGGTCAAGGTCGGCGACGGCCTGGCGGCCGATACGCGCATGGGGCCGCTCGCGCAAAAGCGCCGCGTCACCGCGATCGCCGGTTTCATAGCCGACGCACACCAGCGCGGCGCGACCATCCTCACCGGCGGCCAGGCGCTGCCCGGCGAAGGCAACTTCTTCGCGCCCACCGTCATTGCGGACCTGCCCGACGACAGCCGCCTGATGACGGAAGAGCCGTTCGGCCCGGTGGCGGGCATGGTGCGCTTCAAGACGATCGACGAAGTGCTGAAGCGCGCGAACAGCCTGCCGTTTGGCCTGGCGTCTTATGTCTTCACCACCTCCACGCGCAATGCGCATCAGCTCTCCAACGGCATCGAAGCAGGCATGGTGTCGATCAACCACTTCGGCATGGCCGTTGCCGAAACGCCATTCGGCGGCATCAAGGACAGCGGCTACGGCAGCGAGGGTGGCAGCGAGACGTTCGATGGGTATCTCAATACCAAGTTCGTGACGCAGATGAGCTGAGTTTCACCTACTACGGAGGACCGACAAGTCGCCAGCAACTTGGTGCGCAAAACAGGTTCTATTATTTGCAGATAATTGTTGTGGGACAATGAGTTACGACGCACTCACAGTCCGCAACAATGTCGGCACTCTACGACGCAACCCACGAGTTCGAACCGCTCCTGCCGGCGCCAGCCAAGCAAGAGCCCCTGCTCTCCAAAGCGCATGACCTGAGCCGCAGCGCCATGGCGCTGGCAGGCAGGCCCTCGCCGCCCGAATTGCGTGGGCTGCTGCGCGCGATGAACTCGTATTACACGAACCGCATCGAGGGCCAACACACGCGGCCGCATGAACTGGAGCAGGCGTTGTGCAAAGATTTTTCGGGCGATGCGAAGCTCGCGGCTCGCCAGCGGCTGGCGCTGGCGCACATCGATACCGAGGCAGAACTTGAGACGCGCTATGCCGGCGACGCCGGTGCGCAAGCGCTGTTCTCCCCACCCGCGATACAAGACATTCACCGCGCCCTGTTCGAACGTTTGCCCGAGGCTGACTTGCAAACCGACGCAGGCGTGGCCCTCACGCCGGGTCAACTGCGGAGGCAGGCGGTGAGCGTCGGCCGGCATGTCGCGCCTGCTGCGGCCAGCCTGGCCGAATTCATCGAACGCTGGTCGAGTTTCTATGGCGGCGTGCGCCGCGGCGAGGCGACGCTGATCGCGATCGCCGCCGCACACCAGCGCCTGGGCTGGATTCACCCCTTCATCGACGGCAACGGCCGTGTCATGCGGCTGCACACCCACCTGGCCTTGCATGCGCTCGGCTACACCGCAGGCCTGTGGTCGCCATTGCGCGGCTTCGCGCGATCCGTGGATCGCTACTACGCACTGCTCGCCGCCGCCGACGAACCCCGGCGCGGCGACCTCGACGGCCGCGGCAACCTGAGCGAACAAGCGTTCGTCGACTGGATCGACTATGTGCTCGACATCTGCCTGGATCAGGTGCGGTTCATGGGCACCACGCTCAACCTGAACACGATGGAGCAGCGCATCGCCGCGTGCCTGGCGTTCGAAGAGCAGACGCTGAAGTCGGGCGTGCGGCGCGAGGCGCTGCGCGCTCTGCACTATCTGTTCCTCAGCGGCAACGAGATCGAGCGCGGTGAATTCAAGCGCATGACGGGTCTGGGCGAGCGCACTGCCGTCAAGCTGCTGACAGCGCTGTTGCAGCGCGGCCTGTTGCGCAGCGATACGCCGCAGGGCAAGCTGCGATTTGCCGTGCCGTTTCATGCATTGCGGTTTTACTTCCCCGCGCTGTGGCCTGAAGCCGAGGCGGACACTCATGCGAGTTCGAATTCGACTGCATAAGTCTGGCGGTCAGCCCGCGGCTCTGACCAACGTCGCGAGCTGCATGCAGGCGTGGAGCAACGTGGCAGGTGGCATGGCGAGGCGAGGCGTGGCAGGCCACCCGAGGTTGCAACAGGGCGCCGCCGTCGCCCAGTAGCCACAACGAAGGCAGGCCGACTTCACTCAGCCTCCGAAGCGAAGCTCAAGGTCGGCGAGCGTCTCCTGCATCGCGTGCACCGCCTCGTGCTCGCCTTGCGCCAGCGCCATCGCGCGCTGCGCCAGCATGTAGCTGCGGTACTCGCTGTAGTGCCAATGCTCGCGCTCCACCAGGCTTTCGATCAGCGCGCGCGCTTCTTCAATCTGGCCCTCGCCGGCCAGGTGGCGCGCAAGTGTGCAGCGCGCGAACAGGTAGTGCGGATCCAGCGCCAGCGATTCGCGCAGCAAGCGCAGCGACTCCTCGACCGGATGGCCCAAGGCCATGCCGATGTTGGCCAGATTCGTCAGCGCCGACGGCTCGTCGGGGTGCATGTCGCGCAGTTGCAGCGCCAGCGCATGGCCTTTGTCGAATTCGCGCCGAGCCACCGCCTGGTGCATCCGTGCCGCCAGCTTCGTGCCCTCGGCCGAGAACGGGCTCGGCCGCGGCTCGGCGGTGATGTGCATGCCGACGAACCTGATCTCGCGCACCTTGCCCGCCGAGAGCACTTGGGCCGGCGCCGCCGCGTCGCGCAGGCCCACTTCGTTGAGCCAGCTCAACAGATTCATGCGTTCCAGATCAGGCCCGCGCAGGCTCGCCAGCAGCCCCGTCACCGCCTCGCGCGCGGCCATGTCGCTGCGTTTGGCGCGGCGCTTCAGCACCGCCAGCGCCAGAAACCGCACCGCCTCATCGCCGAGTTCGCAGGCGCGCTTCAGATAGTCGGCGTGGGCGTCACAGCGGTTGAGCTGAGCCTCCCACAGCGGCTCGATCGCGGCTTCGGTGGCCGCATTCGAACCGCTCGCAAGCTCGCCGAGCGCGCGCTCCCACGGGCGCGGAAACCACAGCGATTGCTCGCCGAGCACGTCCACATCACCCTCGCCCAGGTCGTCGAACAGATCTGTTTGTTCAAGCGCGGCGTCATCCCAGTAGGGCTCGTCCTGCACCTCCTCCCATGCCGCGCGCGCCGCGTCAAGGTCGCCGAGAAAGCGCAGCGCGGCGATGCGTGCATTCGCATCCTCGGCGCGGCGCGGCGTGGTGGCGCGCAGCGTGGCACCAAAGCCGACGCAGCGCTGCATGCCCTGCGCCCAGCAGCGCCAGCGCAGCGCGCGCTCCAGTGCGAACAGGTTGTCCGGGTTCGCCTCCCACGCGGCCTCGGCCACCGCCTGGGCCTGGGCCACGTCGCCATTGCCGAACAGCGCCAGCGCGAGGTTGTTGCGCGCGCTCGGGTGTTCCACACCGTGCAGCACGGCGACGGCGGCGCCGGGGTTGTCGTCGGCCAGGTGCACGCGCGACAGGTCGATCGCCTGCGCTTGCTCGAACGTGAGCGGCCCGAGTGGCGTATCGAACGCGTCAGGCGGCAGCGGCGCCGCGGGGACCTCGTCAAACCTGCTCAGGCGCTGCAAGGCGCGCGCCATCAGCGCCAGCAGGCCGGCCTCGCGCGCACTGTCAGCCAAGGCCTCAAGCGCCTGGGCGCTGTTCGGCGAGGCGAGTTGCCAGTCCCAGGCGCGCGCCGAAGCGTTTATTGGCTCACCCGCGAGCGACTCAATCTCCCAAGCCAACCCGAGCAAGGGCTTGAAGCCGGGAAAGGCCTTGCGCAACGCGGCCAGGCGCTGCCGGGCTCTGTCGAGGTCACCCGTGTCGGCGATGCGGCGGATCGCGGTGAGTTGATCGGGTTGTGGGGCCGATCCCGTGGTCTTGTGGCGTGGCTTCTTGGACATGGCCGGAGTTTCGCAAATGCGCAATTCAGTGGCGCATGATTCTGGGCCCAACCCGCGGCACGCGTGCGCCAGCCCGGACGCGCCAGCGCCCGGCCCGGGCGGGGTGCTCCAATACGCATCCGACCGACATTTCCCCGAAGAGGCAAGCGCTTTGACTTTGGACTACACAACGCTCGAAGCGATGCGCAAACAGCATCCGGCGTGGCGCCTGCTCGAGGCGGCATCGGCGCCGCTGATCGTGAGCTTTTTGCATCGCGCTTTTGTCGAGCCCAATGTGCGCGCGATGCGCCAGTCCGATCTGGTCGAAGCGCTCGACGATGCGCTGTTCGCGGTGCGCGAGCAACACGCCGATGCGTTCCCGAAACGCGCCACTGAATATCTGAACGACTGGGCGGCAAATGAGCGCGGGTGGCTGCGCAAGTTTTATCCACCGGGTTCGGACGAGCCGCATTTCGACCTGACGCCAGCCACCGAGCGCGCCATCGTCTGGCTCGCCAGCTTGGCCGAGCGCAGCTTCGTCGGCACCGAATCGCGCCTGTTGACGCTGTTCGAGCTGCTGCGCCAGATCGACGCAGGCAGCGAAGCGGACCCGCAATTGCGCCTGCTTGAGCTGCAACGGCGCCGCGCCGAGCTTGACGCCGAAATCGCGCGCGCGCAGGCGGGTGAGGTCGCGCTGCTCGGCGACACGGCGCTGAAAGAACGCTTCCAGCAGTTCACCGGCTTGGCGCGCGAACTGCTCGCCGACTTTCGCGAAGTCGAACACAACTTTCGTGGGCTGGATCGGCGCGTGCGCGAGCGCATTGCGCTGTGGGACGGCGCGAAGGGCGCGCTGCTCGAACAAATCATGGGCGAGCGCGACTTGATCGCCGACTCCGACCAGGGCCGCAGCTTTCGTGCGTTCTGGGATTTCTTGATGTCGCAATCGCGCCAGGAAGAGTTGACTGCCCTGCTCGACCGGGTGCTGGCGTTGGCACCCGTGGCGCAGTTGCAGCCCGATGCGCGGCTCCGCCGGGTCCACTACGATTGGCTGGAAGCGGGCGAGCATACGCAGCGCACGGTGGCGCTGTTGTCGCAGCAGTTGCGGCGTTTTCTCGACGACCAGGCTTATCTTGAGAACCGCCGCATCATGGACATCTTGCGCGGCATCGAAGCCAGCGCATTGGCGCTGCGCGGCGCCGCGCCTGCGGGCGAATTCATGGCAATCGCCGACACCTCGGCCGACATCGAGCTGGCGATGGAGCGGCCGCTGCACACGCCGGCCGTGAAACTGCGCATCGCCGACATCCGCATCCAGGCCGGCGACGAAGGGCTGGACGCCGAGGCGCTGTTCTCGCAGTTCGTCGTCGACAAACCCGCGCTCGCGTTGCACTTGCGTCAGGCGCTGCAAACACGATCCCAGGTGACGCTGGGTGAGCTGCTGGAGGCGCGCCCGCTGCGCCAGGGCCTGGCCGAGCTCGTGGCGTATCTGGAGCTGGCGAGCGCCACGCCTGCCACCGTGATTGACGACGATGTGCAAGAGCGCGTGACTTGGCGCGCCAGCGACGGCCGCTGGAAGCAGGCCGCATTGGCGCGGGTGATTTTTTCGCGATGAACGGGATGAGTGGGATGAGCCAGAGCAGCGTCGACGGCCTAAGCGCAATGCACTCCGCCGATGAGGCACGCGAGGCCACCGAGCTCTCGGCGCTGATCGTGCCGCTGCTCAAGGGCGTGCTCTACCGCGACGCCGACGCTGCCCTGTGGAGCGGCCTGCTGCGCTTGCAGTCGCGGGTGCGCGACTACGTGGCGGTGCTGGGGCTGGAGTTGAGCATCGACGAAGCCGAGGGCTACGCCTTTTTGCGCTCGCGCGCCGAATCGCAAGAGCCTGTCGCGCCCGGCACACCAAGAACGCCGCGCCTGATCGTGCGCCGGCCGTTGACGTTTCAGGTGAGTTTGCTGCTCGCGCTGCTGCGCAAAAAGCTCGCCGAGTTCGACGCGGGCGGCGGCGACACACGGCTCGTGTTGTCGCGCGAGCAGGTGGTTGAAATGCTGCGTGTCTTCCTGCCCGAAGGCAGCAATGAAGCGCGGCTCATCGACCAGGTGGACGCACAGATCAACAAAATCGCCGAGCTGGGTTTTCTGCGCCGCCTGCGTGGGCAAGACGACATGATCGAAGTGCAGCGCATCCTCAAGGCCTTTGTCGACGCGCAATGGCTGGCGCAGTTCGACGAGCGTCTGGCCGCGTATCGCACCCAGTTGGAGGCACGCGGCGATGAGGAGTGACGCCAAAGCGCGGCAAGAGGCGGCAAGGCGATGAAAAACGAGTCGCTCAGTCTCGATTTCCTCGGCGGCGCAACGGCAAGCGCGGACGCCGGCGGGGCGGCTGGCGGCCAGCCGACCGCCAACGCGGAGGCGGGCCGCACGCCCGCCTCCGACACGCTCGCCGGCTTTCGCCTGCAACGCCTTGAAGTCTTCAACTGGGGCACGTTCGACGGCCGCGTCTGGACGCTGAGAACCGATGGCCGCAATGCGCTGCTCACCGGCGACATCGGCTCGGGGAAGTCGACACTCGTGGACGCGCTGACCACCCTGCTCGTGCCCGCGCAACGGATTGCGTACAACAAGGCAGCGGGCGCCGACGCGCGCGAACGCACGCTGCGCTCTTATGTGCTCGGGCACTACAAGTCAGAGCGTTTGGACGCCGCAAGCCCGAACAGCCACACAAGCCACGCCGGCCGCGCCGTGGCGCTGCGCGATGCGAGCAGCTACTCCGTCATCCTCGGTGTGTTCCACAACGCCGGTTTTGACCAGACCGTCACGCTGGCCCAGGTGTTCTGGTGGAAAGACCCGCAAGGCCAGCCGGCACGCATGTTCGTGTCGGCCGAGCGCGAACTGAGCATCGCGGAGGACTTCGCCCAGTTCGGCGCCGACATCGGGCAACTGCGCAAGCGGCTGCGCGCATCGAAGGTCGAAGTCGACGACAGCTTCCCGCCCTATGGCGCGCAGTTGCGGCGGCGCTTCGGCATCGCCAGCGAGCAGGCGCTTGAGCTGTTCCACCAGACGGTGTCGATGAAGTCGGTGGGTAACCTCACCGACTTCGTGCGCAGCCATATGTTGGAGCCGTTTGACGTGGGCCCGCGCATCCTGGCCCTGCTCGCGCATTTCGACGACCTGCACCGCGCCCACGAGGCGGTGCTGAAGGCGAAGCGTCAGGTGGCATTGCTCGCGCCGCTGGTGGCCGACTGCGCGGCGCATGCGTTGGCGCTCGCGCAGTCCGAGTCGCTGCGTGCCTGCCGCGATGCGCTGGAGGCGTATTTCGCCGGGCTCAAGGCGACGTTGCTGGAACAGCGCATTGCCGAGCTGAGCGAAGAACTCGCACGCAGTGTCGGCAAGATCGCGCGCCTGGACGAACAGCGCGCGGCCCAGCAGGCGGATGAGCGCGAACTTCGGCGAGCGATTGGTGACAACGGCGGCGACCGCATCGCGCGCCTGACCGCCGAGATCGCGCAACTCGAACAAGAAAAAGCGCGGCGCCTGGCGAAAGCGCAGCGTTACGACGCCTTGCGCGCGACGCTGGGTTTGCTCAGCATGCAAAGCGGCGAAGACTTCCTCGCCCAGCGAACTTTGTGCCTGCAAATGCAGGAGGCCGCCGCGGAACGCGAGGCGGCGCTGCAAAACCAGCTCAACGAGGCCGGCGTCGCTTTTGCGCAGGGGCGCGAGGAGCGTGTAGCCTTGCTCGCCGAGATCGCCAGCCTGAAAGCGCGGCGCAGCAACATCGACGCGCAGCAAGTCGCGATGCGCGCGGCGCTGTGCGAGGCGCTGCGGCTGGATGAAGCCGCCATGCCCTTTGCCGGCGAGCTGATTCAATTGCGCGACGACGAGCGCGACTGGGAAGGTGCGGCGGAGCGCTTGCTGCGCGGTTTTGGCCTCTCGCTCTTGGTGCCCGATGGCCATTACGCTGCGGTGAGCGAATGGGTCGATCGCACCCACTTGAAGGCGCGGCTGGTTTACTTTCGGGTGCGCCGAATGGGCAAGGACGGGGGCAAGGACGCGCGCAAAGACGCTCGCAAGGAATCAGCCGACGCGCCACTCGCGCTGCACCCCGACTCGTTGGCGCGCAAGCTGCAACTCAAACCCGACTCGGCGTTTTATGTCTGGCTGGAACGCGAAGTCGCGTCGCGTTTCGACGTCGCCTGCTGCACCGGCCAGGAACAGTTTCGCCGCGAGACACGCGCCATCACGCGCGCCGGGCAGATCAAGGGCAGCGGCGAGCGCCACGAGAAAGACGACAGACACCGCATCGACGACCGCAGCCGCTATGTGCTGGGCTGGAGCAACGAAGCGAAGATCGCGGCGCTGCAGGGCAAGCTCAAGACCTTGGAGGCGCGCCTCGCGGAAATCGGCAGCCGCGTCGCCGCGCTGCAAAGCGAACAGCGCGCGCTGCGCGAGCGCCTGGAGGCGCTAAACAAACTCGATGAGTACCGCGAGTTCCGCGAGTTGGACTGGCAGCCCCTGGCCACCGAAGTGGCGCAATTGCTCGACCAAAAGCGCGAACTCGAAGCCGCCTCCGACGTGCTGAAGACCCTAGGCGCCCGGTTGGAGGCGCTGCTCGCGCAACTCGCCAAGACCGAGACGGCGCTCGATGCACACCGGCGCGACGCAGCGAAGGCCGAACAGCGCCAGGCCGATGCGCAGACCCAGTTGCGCCAGGCGCTGGCCGTGCGCGACGCTCCCGCCCACGCCATGCACGCGCCGCACTTCGCGCAACTCGATACCTTGCGCGGCGAGGCGCAAGGCGCGCAAACCTTGAGTGTGGAGAACTGCGGCGCGCGCGAACAGGAGCTGCGCAAATGGCTGCAAGAGCGCCTGGACGCGCAAGACAAGAAGCTGGCGCGCCTGGGCGAAAAGATCGTGCGCGCGATGGCGCAGTACAAGGAGGCCTACAAACTCGATACGCAAGACGTCGACGCGAGCGTTGCCGCGGCCGCCGACTACCGCGCGATGCTGGAGCAACTCAACGCCGACGACCTACCACGCTTCGAGGCGCGCTTCAAGGAGCTGCTCAACGAGAATACGATCCGTGAAGTCGCGAACTTCCAGTCGCAATTGAGCAAGGAGCGCGAGACGATCAAGGAGCGCGTGATCCGCATCAACCAGTCGCTGACGCAGATCGACTACAACCCAGGCCGCTACATCGTGCTCGAAGCCCAGCTGTCGAGCGACGCCGACATTCGCGACTTCCAAAGCGAACTGCGCGCCTGCACCGAAGGCGCGATCACCGGCTCCGACGACGCGCAATATTCGGAAGCGAAGTTCCTGCAGGTCAAGCGCATCATCGAACGTTTTCGCGGCCGCGAAGGCACGACGGAGTTGGACAGGCGCTGGGCTTCCAAGGTCACCGATGTGCGCAACTGGTTCGTCTTCGCCGCCAGCGAACGCTGGCGCGAAGACGGCAGCGAGCACGAACACTACTCTGACTCGGGCGGCAAGTCGGGCGGGCAGAAAGAAAAGCTCGCCTACACCGTGCTCGCCGCGAGCCTGGCCTATCAGTTCGGCCTGGAGTGGGGAGCGGTGCGTTCACGCACGTTCCGCTTCGTCGTCATCGACGAGGCCTTCGGCCGCGGCTCCGACGAATCGGCGCAATACGGCTTGCGCCTGTTCCAGCAGCTCAACCTTCAATTGCTCATCGTCACGCCGCTGCAGAAGATCCACATCATCGAACCCTTCGTTTCCAACGTCGCTTTTGTCGACAACGCAGACGGCAGCGCGTCGCGATTGCGCAACCTGAGCATCGAGGAATATCGGCAGGAGCGCGACGCGCGCGAGTCATGACGTGGAGCACGCCCGACGACCTGCGCGCCCAGGCGCAACGGCTCTGGGAAACGGGCCGCCTGCTCGGATGCCTGGTGGAGCCCGGCGCGCTGTTCCCGCTGCGCCTGACGCTCAAGGTGCC
>JANOLJ010000408.1:0-27321 GCA_031419715.1 Burkholderiales bacterium
GCCCCCGCCACGGCCGCGGCCGCGGCCACTGCCGCCAGCACAGGCCTGGGCGATCTGGCTGGCGCGCCGCAGGTGGGCAACGGCTCAGGCACGCCGATGGCTGGCCACGGCAAGGTAGCCCACCGCGCCGCCGAAGCGCAACCCTGGCAGCCGCTGTTGGTCAGCCTGAGTGCCGCCCTGGCCAGCGCCCTCCCCGAGGCCGACCCTGGCTGTGTGCGCCTGAACCATGCATTGGCCAAGGTCACGCGGCAATTGCAAGAGCACGGCGCCGCGCCCGAGGCGGCGCGCGAGCTGACCCAGGTTTGCGAGGGCGCGCGCGCCGTGGTGGCGCAGCGCCAGCGTCTGGTTGCGCAACTCGCCGGCCTGTGCCGCGAACTCACCGCCAGCATGGCCGAACTGGCCGAGAACGACTCCTGGGTCAAGGGCCAATGCGACGCAATGCACCTCGCGCTCGAGGCCGGTGTGAACACGCGCGCAGTGAAGGCCGTCAACGAATTGCTGCGCGATACGCGCAAGCGCCAGGGCGCGTTGCGTGCCGAGCGTGAGCAGGCGCGCGACGCGCTAAAGCAACTCATCGCCAGCATGCTCGCCGGCCTGAGCGAGCTGGGTTCGCAGACCGGGCGCTTTCACGACAACGTGGGCCGCTACACCGAGGCGATAGAACACGCCGGCACGCTGGACAGCCTGGCCTCGGTGGTGCGCGAAATGGTCGATGAGACGCGCAGCGTGCACGGCCTGGTGGCACAAACGCGCTCGCGCCTGGAGGAAGAACACGCCAAGGCCGGCGCCATGAGCGAGCGCGTGAACCAACTCGAAGACGAGTTGCGGCGCCTGTCCAACGAAGTCACGACGGATCAACTCACGCAAGTGGCGAACCGGCGCGGCCTGCTGAAAGTCTTTGACGTCGAGCGCGCACGCATGGAGCGCGGCGGCAGCCCGCTTGCGGTGGGCTTGCTCGACATCGACAACTTCAAGCGCCTGAACGATGAACTCGGCCACGGTGTCGGCGACGAAGCGCTCAAGGCGCTCGCGGCGCTGGTGACCAAGACACTGCGCGCGACTGACCTGGTGGCGCGCTATGGCGGCGAGGAGTTCGTGGTCTTGCTGCCCGAGACGACCCTGGAGCAGGCGCAGACCATCCTGACACGGCTGCAGCGCCAGCTCAGTGGCGGCCTGTTCCTGCACGAGGGAAAAGACGTGCTCGTCACGTTCTCTGCCGGCGTCACGGCATGCGGCCCCGGCGAGCCCATCGAAGACGTTCTTGAGCGCGCTGACCGGGCCTTGTACGAAGCCAAGCGCACGGGCAAGAACCGAACCTGCATCAGCTGAGGCCGCGCACAAAGGCGCGGAAGGGGCTTTGAGGCTGGCGAAGGCCTGGGCGCCATACGAGCGACCAGGCTGAGCCCTTCAGGCCAGTGCGCCGCCACGGCGCTGCCTCGTGAACCTCGAAAGCAGGGGGGACCGACCCTCAGCAATCCGCCAAGTGCGGCGTAGTTCGCGTCGCTGCACCCCGAAGCCTGTGCAAACCGCGCCTCGACCCGCAAGCTGGGGATGGTGAGTCGCTGCGCCTGCGGCAATGATGGACCCCATGTGAGCCGATCGGGCCACGCAAGGGCAGCCAAGGGCAGGGGATGAAATACGACGAAATCATTGAAGGCGACTACCGCATCTTTGCACTGGCGGTGAAGAGCCCGCGGCTCGACGGCTATGTCGCCTCCGTGGTCGTGAAACGCCTGAAGGCGGGTATGGGCGAAGCCCGCATCGCCTATCGGGAAGACTGCCTGGCCGGTGGCAAGCGCTGGGCTTCGCCAGCGACGGCGCGTCGTTTCGCCGTGGCCATGGGGCGCGCCGTGATTCACCACGAGCCGCACCGGCTCGCCTGCTGACGCCCGAGCGCCAGACTTCATTCAAAGGACCGACGATGTGGATCCCTGACCCCCTGTACCGCAAGATGCCGGTGCTCTATGCGGCAGCCGGCGCGGCCACCGTGCTGCTGTTCGGCCTGCGTTTCCCCAGCGTATTCAGTGCCTTGCTGCTGTTCGTTGCCGCGGTGGTGACCTGGCGCTGGCGCGGCAAGGGTGGCTTGCTGGAACCTCAGCGCCGGCCCGGGCAACTGCCGCGCCGGACCGACGGCTGAACGACGCGCAGTCAAGTTCGTTCAGCCCCAGGCCTTGCGCCTTTGGGGGAGGCGGTAGCATCCGCGCCCATGACACACGCACAGCAAAAGGTCGCGGTCATCACCGGGGCGGCGCGCGGCATCGGATTGGCGATCGCGCGCCGTTTTCTCGACGACGGCTGGTGTACGGCGCTGATCGACATCGATCGCGCCGCGCTGGAACACGCGTCTGCGGCCCTGGGTGAGGCGCCACGTTGCCTCGCGGTGCACGCCGATGTCTCGGATGAAGCGCAGGTGCGCGATGCCTTCGAGGCCATCGCCGCGCGCTGGGCGCGCCTGGACGCGCTGGTCAACAACGCCGGCGTGGCGGTGTTCAAACCCTTGCTCGACACCAGCTTCGCCGATTGGACGCGCGTCATGGCGACGAACCTGAACGGCCCGTTCCTGTGCAGTCAGGCGGCGCTGCCGCGCATGCTCGCAAGCGGCGGCGGCGCGATCGTCAACATCGCGTCGATCTCCGGCCTGCGCGCGAGCACCTTGCGCGTGGCCTACGGCACGAGCAAGGCGGCGCTGATGCACTTGACGCGCCAGCAGGCCGTGGAACTCGCTCACCTGGGCATTCGCGTCAACGCCATCGCGCCCGGGCCGGTGGACACGGCGATGGCGTTGCAAGTGCATACCCCGGCGATTCGCGCCGGCTACCACGCCGCGATTCCGCAGAACCGTTACGGCATGCCCGAGGAGATTGCCGCGGCCGTGGCCTTTCTGTGCAGCGAGCAGGCGAGCTATGTGAACGGCCAGACGCTGGCGGTGGATGGTGGCTTCGATGCCGCGGGCATCGGCGTGGCCGACGTGCGCTGATACGGGCGGGGCTTGGGGGCACCATGATCGACCGGCGCGCGTGGTTGAGCATGGCAAGCGCGGGGCTGGCCGGGCTCGCGCGGACGGCGCCCGCGCAACAGGCGCCCGGGCGCATGCCGCGGCGCATTGGCGGCACGGTGCTCCCGCCGATCGGCATGGGCACCTGGCTCACCTTCAATGTGTCGCCGAATGAATTCATCGAGCGCGCGCAGCGCAAACTCGTCCTGCAGCGCTTCTTCGCCGCGGGCGGCGGCATGATCGATTCGTCGCCGATGTATGGGCACGCCGAGCGCCTGGTTGGAGACCTGCTCGCCGAGGTCGAGCATTCCGGCAGGCTTTACAGCGCCACCAAGGTCTGGACACCGCTTGACCGCCTCGGCCCGGGGCAACTGGACGATTCGCTGCGTCTGTGGCGCGCGCGGCAACTCGACCTGGTGCTGGTGCACAACCTGCTCAACTGGCGGGCACATCTCAAGACTTTGCGCACGGCGAAGGAGCAGGGCCGGGTGCGGGCGATCGGCATCTCCACCTCGCACGGTCGCGACCATGATGAAGTGCAGCAGCTGATCCGCAGCGAGCCGATGGACGCGATCCAGATCACCTACAACTTCACCGACCCGAGCGCGGAACGTGTGATGAACCTCGCCGCGGAACGCGGCCTGGGGGTGGTGATCAATCGGCCGTTCGACGGCGGCAGCCTGTTCGGCCACGTCGGCCGCAAGCCCCTGCCGGCGTGGGCAGCCGAGTTCGATTGCGCGAACTGGGCGCAGTTTTTTCTGAAGTGGGTCGTTTCGCACCCGGCCGTGACCTGCGTGATCCCGGCGACCCGCAACCCGCTGCACATGGAGCAGAACATGGACGCGGCGCTGGGCCGCCTGCCCGACGCGGCGCAGCGCGCCCGCATGCGCGCCTACGTCGCGTCGCTGTAAACAGAAGCGGGCAACCGCCTCAGCGACTCAAGCGGTCAATCGCTCCTGTCCGGCCGGAGCCTGCTCGCCGCTCTTTCGCCGATCGGGGCCCGCAAACGGGTGGTTGACTGAGCGGCGGTCATGGGTAGCGACGAGCATCATGATCGGCATTCTCGTCGGCCAGGCCGACTTGCGAGATACGCTGAGCACGGCGTCGATCAACGCTGCGAGTATTGCGACGGCGACGGCACCAAGCGCTACCAGGTACAGAGTGGACACAGCGGGCTCCGATAAGAAAGGAAGAAAGTTCAATGAAAAGGGGCTTGAAACATGCGCTTTTCAAGCGACCCATTTCTGACTTTCAGCGTACCTGAGGCGACTTGCGCTGTGTGCGAGTCTCAGGGGCAAACTCCTCACGCCCACGCGCAACAACGGAGAAGGAACTCACGACCCTCACACCTGAGGTGACGGGAGGCTGCGACGTCAGCCCAGGCTGGCGTAGACCGCAGTTTCGAATTCCTCGAACAGCGTCACCGCCTTGGGGTCGGCAAACGGCAAGATCTGCGTCAGCAAGACGCCGCCCACGCCGCCCGCCAGATCGATCCAGTAGAAACAGTTGGGTAAGCCCGCCCACATCAAGCCGCCTGCCGGCCGGCCCGTGGGAGTTGCGTCTTCATTGATCTGAAATCCCAGACCCCAGGTCTTGGGCGTGCCGGGCAAGAACTCTGCATCGTTGGACAGCGCCGGCAATGCCGTCTTCATCGGCCGGACGCGCAAGTCGCCGATCTGGTTTCGCGCCATCTCCCGCACCGTGTCGCTCGCCAGGATGCGCGAGCCTTCGAGCGTGCCGCCGTTCAGGATGCAACGCACGAAGCGCAGGTAGTCGCCCGCGGTGGAGTAGAGGCCACCGCCGCCGAGTTCGAATTCGGGTTCCTGCACGACTTCGAAGCCGATGGCCCTCATGCTCCCATCGGGGTCGCGCTGGTGCATTTTGGCGAGCCGCTCGCGCAACGCGGGCGTCAAGCGAAACGCCGTGCTGTGCATGCGCAGCGGCGCGAACACATGCTCTTGCAAGTACGCACCGAGCGTCTGCCCGCTCGCCGCTTCGACCAATTGGCCCGTCCAGTCGATGCCGATGCCGTACTGCCAGCGCTCACCCGGGTCGAACAGCAACGGTGCGCGCAGCGCCGCCTTGCGCCCGGAGCCGATGCGCGGGATGTTCCAGGCGGACTGGGTCCTTTGCACTTCGGCGCTCCAGGTCTCGTGGCCGAAGCCCGAGGTGTGGGTGAGCAGATGGCGCAGCGTGATCTCGGACTTCGGCGCGCGCGTGATCGGTTGGCCCAGGCTGTCAAAGCCGGTGAGCACACGCGCCTGGCCGAGTTGCGGAGCAATGGTGCTGGCCGCGGCGTCGAGGTCGAGCTTGCCCTGTTCCACGAGCTGCAGCGCCGCGGTCGTGGTGAGCGCCTTCGTCATCGAGGCGATCCAGAACACGGTGTCCAGGCTCATCGGCGCGCCTGAACCGAGAGTGCGCTCGCCAGCTGCGGCTTCGGCGATCGTGCCGTCGCGACTCGCCGCCATCGCCACAGCGCCGGGCACATGGCCTGATCGCACAGCTTCGAGCAGCAGGGTGTCGGCGACGGTTTGGAGCGGCATGGGCTTGGAGGTATAGGAACTGGCCCAATGTACCCCGCGATGCAGGCATGATCCGAACCGGAGACTCACCGATGAACGAAAGCACTATCTTTCGACGGCGACGCATACGCGCGAACGGCGTCGAGATCAATTGCGCCACGGCAGGCCAGGGCACGCCGCTGCTCATGCTGCACGGCTATCCGCAAACCCATTCGATGTGGCACCGGGTCGCGCCCGAATTGGCGCGCGACTACAGCGTGGTCTGCCCCGACCTGCGGGGCTATGGCGATTCGAGCAAGCCCGAGGGCACGGCAGACCACGGCAACTACAGCAAGCGCGAAATGGCGATCGACATGGTGGGCGTGATGCGCGCACTCGGGCATGAGCGGTTCCATCTCGTCGGCCACGACCGTGGCGGCCGGGTGGCGCACCGGCTCGCGCGCGACCATGGGCCGCGCGTGTTGTCGCTGACGGTGATCGACATCTCGCCGACATTGAAGATGTACGACGCGACGAATATGGCGTTCGCGCGCGCCTACTATCACTGGTTTTTGTTCATCCAGCCCGCGCCGTTCCCGGAGCGCATGATCGCCGCGGTCGGGCTGGACGGTATCTTCGGGCGCATGAATGCGACGATGGGCACCGGCAGCAGCCTGTTCGCGCGCAAGGCGATGCAAGAATACCGGCGCTGTTTTGATGCGCGTACCATCCACGCGAGTTGTGAAGACTATCGCGCCTCGGCCGGTATCGACCTTGACCATGACCGCGCCGACGCAGGCAGGAAACTTGCTATGCCCGTTCTGGCGATTTGGGGCACGCGTGGTGTGGTGGGCAAGATGTTCGACTGCTTGGCGGACTGGCGTGAAGTGGCTGAAGATGTGACCGGCGTCGCGCTGGACAGTGGGCACTTTGTACCGGAGGAGCGTCCCGAGGGCGTGGTGGCCGCGTTGGCGCCGTTTCTGGCCCGTGCAAGAGGCTGAACGTCCGTCGGATGGGCCTGCGCGAAAACCCAAACGTTGCCCCATCTCGGCGCCGATTGCAGCCAGGCGGGCGAACTCCCCCAGCATGACAACGAGGCCGAGACGGTGACCCGAATGAAAAGATGGCACGCAACCTGACCGACGCCGATTGGCCGCTGTACCGCCGCGCCGCCCGCACCGTGGTGGTGGTGGACGTGGTCGAATCGGTCCGGCTGATGGAGCAGGACGAAGAAGACACGGTGCAGCGCTGGCAGGTCTTCGTGGGCGACGTCGTGAACCGCCTCGTGCCGCGCTACGCGAGCCGGCTCGTGAAGAGCCTGGGCGACGGCCTGATGCTTGAGTTCGAAGCCGTGCTGCCGGCCATCGAATGCGCGATCGCGATGCAAACCGCGATGAGCAAGGCGAACCAGGGGCGTGCCGCCGACCGCTGCATGCGGCTGCGCATCGGCGTGCATGTGGCCGATGTCATCGTCGATCAGCACGACATCTACGGCAGCGGCGTGAACCTGGCGGCGCGGCTGACCACGTTGGCCGGGCCGGGCGAGATCGTGGTGTCGGCCGACGTGCGCGACCGCCTCACCCCCGATCTGGACGCCGATGTCGAGGACCTGGGCGACTGCCATGTGAAGCACCTGTCCCGGCCGGTACGCGCCTACCGTGTCGGTGCGGCCGGCGCCGACCCGGTGATCCAGCACAAGAACATCGCGGCGAACGAATTGCCGGTGATCGCGGTGATTCCGCTGACGGTGGTGTCGAGCGAAACCGATGCGGGTTTTGTCGGCGACATCATTGCCGACGACATCATCGCCGCGCTGTCCACGTCGGTGAACTGGCGCGTCATTTCGCGCCTGTCGTCGGCGGCGTTGCGCGACCGCGGCATCGAGCCCAGCGTGCTGCGCAGCCACCTCAAGGCCACCTATGTGGTGTCCGGCACCTGCCGGGTGGCGTCAAAGCGGGTCAGCGCGTCGGTCGAGTTGTCCGACATTCGCACCGGCACGGTGGTGTGGGCCGGCACCGTGACGGACAAGGTCTCGGCCCTGATGGCACCGAATGGCGAGTTCACCTCACCCATCATCGAACACATTGGCGCGGCGATCTTCGGCCATGAGCTACAGCGCGCGCGCACCCGGCCGATGCCCACGCTTGAAAGCTACACGCTGCTGTTCGCGGCGATCGCGCTGATGCACCGCCTGTCGATACGCGATTTCGAGCGCTCGCGCGAGATGCTCCAGCACCTGGTGGAGCGGCACCCGCACTCGCCGGCACCGCGCATCTGGATGGCGAAGTGGCATGTCATGAAAGTCGCGCAGGGCTGGAGCGCGCATCGCGACGAAGAGGCGCAGTTGGCACAAGCCTGGGTGCGCGGCGGGCTGGAGATGCAACCCGATCACTCCATTGGGTTGGCGATCGATGGCCTGGTGAGCGCCTATCTGTTTCGCGACCTTGATACCGCGGGCAATCGCTATGAGACGGCGTTGGCGGCGAATCCGAATGAGTCTTTGGCTTGGTTGTTTGCTTCGGCGCGGCATGCTTATGAGGATCGGGGCGAGGAGGCGATGGCGTCGGCCACGATGGCGCTCAGTTTGTCGCCGCTGGATCCGTTGCGCTACTTCTATCTGAGCTTTGCAGCCAATGCCGCAGTTGCGGGTGGTCACTATGTCGAGGCGATTGAACTGGCAAGGCAATCTGTCAAAGCAAATTGCACACATTTACCTACGGTTCGTGCGATGACCATCGCGCAGGCATTGAGCGGTCAAGTGAAAGAGGCTCGGGTCAGCGCCCGACGAATGCTAGCTATCGAGCCAAATTTTTCATTGCGCAAGTTTCGGGAGCAGTATCCCGGGGCAGACGGCAAGCACGCCCGCGTCTACTTCGACGCTCTTGAGCAGTCTGGTGTTCCCGAAGGCTGACTGGTTACCAGTTCGACGGCAGGCGACGCTCCAGCGCCCATTGCTTGCCGCATCGACTGATGTGCCCGCCGCGCTCCAAGTCTTTCATCAAGCGACTCACCATCTCGCGCGAACAGCCGACGCGGCTCGCGATCTCCGCGTGAGTCAATCTGTCGGCGATCAGCCGCGTTCCGTCGGGTTGCTCGACGGCAAGGTCGTTGAGAAGCTGAACGACGCGTTCATAGATACCGAGCAGCGCCATGCTGCGCGCGCTTTGCGTGGCCAGCCGCGCACGGCGTATCACGCGCGACAGGAGTTCGAACGCGAACTCCGGCTGCGCGACGATGTGGCTGGTCAGCGCGTTGCGGGTGACGGTCACGCACTGCGTCTTTTCCAGCGTGATGACGGAGGCAGAGCGCGGCCCACCGTCCAGGCTCATCTCGCCGAAGTATTCGCCCGGGCCATACACACCGTAGACGATTTCCCGGTCGCGATCGTCGGAAGAAAATGCCTTGACCCGGCCCGCGAGCACGATGAACAAGGTGTCGCCGCGGTCACCTTCCTGGATCAGCAGCGTGCCCTTGCGATAACGCCGCAATTCACCGCGTGCGGCCAGCGCGGCGAGCGCCGGTGGCAGCCCGGCGAGGGGGTCGGCTGTCTTATCCGGCAGCACTTGATTTTCTAGGATGGTGGTGTCTGGAGCGGAGGTGGTAGCTTCGCGGCCCGGCGAATCTAGCATCGACGACGCGCCAGCGACGCAGGTGCCGCAGGCTTGAGCAGTACCAGTGACAGCGCGCCCGAGCAGCAAGCCATGGCCAGCCACTGCATCACGCCCAGCGGCTCGCCGTGCACGAATGCACCGGCGAGCATCGCGATGATCGGCACCATGATCGACGACAACCCGGCCACATTGGCCGGCAGGGACGCGACGATGGAAAACCAGAACAGGTTTCCGAGGCTGGTGGGAACGAGCGCGATGTAGGCGATGACGGCAATCGACGTCCACGAGGGCATGAACCAACGCCAGTCGCCAACGACCAGCGCACCCACGGTCATGGGGATCGAGCTCAGCAGCAATTGCCAGCCCGTCAAGACGATGATGGGCACCGCGATGTGGGAGCGCTTCACGATCAAGGTGCCGATGGCCCAGCCGAGCCCGGACAGCAGGCCCAGCGCCAGCCCCAGCGGCGCCTGGGCGTAGCTTGCAAAGCTGGGAACCATGAGCAAAGCGACCGCACTCGCACCCAATGCGACCGCAATCAGCATGCGGCCACGCAGGGGCTCGCCAAGGATAGACCAGGTGATCAGCACCGACCACAGCGGCATCGTGAAGCCGAGAATCGCCGCCTGGCCAGACGGAATCAGGTTCGCCGCATAGGTGGACGCCACATTCCACACCGCCATGTAGAAGAGCGCTCCCAAGCCGACCGGCAGCCAGGCGGCGCGTGGCAGGGCGAGCGACAGGCCGCGCCCGCGCGCGACGGCAAGCAATACGAGCGCCGCGACAAGCCCGCTGATCGCACGAAATGTCCACACCGAGACTTCGAGCACCGCGAGCGGGAACAAGGGCCAGTTCGTGCCCCAGATCAGCGTCAAGATGAACAGCATGAGCAAGGTGCCCGGTGCAGCGCTGCGAAGGTCGGGTGGCCGGGTGTCGCTTGAGCCGCTCATGCGCGGCGAGACTCGAAATGCATACTGATGGGCACTGGTTTCCCCGGCGACGTGAATCAGTTTGGGCTGCGCGCGCGCTTTCGGGTGCGCACCGCATAGTCGGCCAGGGGCCGGTGCGGATTTGCGCTGGGCCGAACGATGGTGGCGGCAAACGCTTCCCAGTCGGCGGCCGACAACGCCAGCGGTTCTTCGATGAGGGCGCAACGTTTCATCGATTCTTCCAGGTAAGACGACCGGGGCTGGAGTTGCACCTGGAACAGCGGCAGCTCGGTCGAAAACGAAATCGGATAGTCCTGGCGCGACAGGCGCAGATTCGTGAACAGCGGGCCGAACCAGCGGTCGGTCTCGACGATGCCCTCATACAGCTCGTAGTTGCGATTCACCGGCAGGTTCACGAGCGGTCGCACGCGCAGGCTCCAGTCGGGCGCGGTCTTGACGAACAGGCCGGTCCAGATTTGCAGCAGACCTGGAATGGCGGTGCTCGCAAGAAAGGGTGGCGAGTAGCCACGCACAGCTTCGGGCGCGTTTGCGTCAAAGTACTCCGCGAACCCCGGGTATTGCGCCGAGGTCAGCGGAAACCATGCGTCAGCACCCTCGTAGGTCCAGATGACCTCGGCACCGTCCCACTGAACCGTGAAGTTCAGTGGTGAAAAGACATACCAGCCTAGGCCCGATGCGGTGGTCAGGGCTTCGCAGTGTTTGTAGGCCGCGACTGGGATGGTGCCCAATGCCGAACGATCGGCTCGAACCGGAAGCCGGCAATCGGGAATTGCGCGGAAGAACGTAATGAGATTGTCGACTTCCACCGAACGACCTTCAGCATGGGGAACCCCTGCACGAGGCGCATGCTACATGCCGTCGCGTCCGAGACAACGGTATCGATCAACTTTGGCGACGGCAGCTCTGGGGGGTCATGTGGGCGCCATACTTGACAGCCTTTGAGTCTGCGGTCTTTGGATCGACACGCTTGATCAGTACTGCAGGCAGCGTGTGCGCCCCAAATCGAACTCGTTGTGCATCGAGCGTTGTGGAAGTTTGCGGGACAACCTTTTGGTTCGACGAATTTGTGTTCATTGCAGACTCCAAGTTTGTGTTGATCAAGACTAGGCGCATGGCGAAATGCTTTGCCTCAAAACTGCTTGAGACCAACGTCAGGATATGAACAATCGAGCCCGCAAAGTGGTGAATCTGACCTGCCGGTTTGTGTGAAATTCACAAACCGCGAAAGCGCCCGCTCAATGCGCCCCCGCCGCCTTCACCGCGGACGGAATGGGCGGCAACACCGCGAGTCGCTGCACCAGTTCGCGCAGACTGCCGGCCTGGGTTTTCTGGCGAACGCTGCGCATGTGGGAGCGCACGGTGGACAGGGCGATGCCGTGTCGATCGGCAAAGTCTCGCGGCAGCTCGCCGGTGCACAAGGCCTGAAGCACGCGCGCTTCGGCGCCGGTCAGGCCGTTTGTGCGCGCATAGAATTCGACACTCAGCGTCTCATAGGGCGAACGCTTGCCGAAGGTGAGAAGGGCCAGCGCCTCGCCACCTTCAGGCCGGGCATCGCCCCGCAAAGGCAAGGTGGCGACGACCACGGTGCCGCCGTTGTGGCGCAAGCTCACGAGGCGGTGCACGCCGCGCGCCGCATCGGCCAGCGCGACGCGCAAGATCTCCCGGTTGGCTGCCGCACGCGTCTTCAGGTGGCCCTTTTCGACGCACAGCGGGCCATGGCGATGCAATTCGCTGCGGGCCGGTTGATTCGCATAGTGAATCGCGCCTTTGCTTGAGGCCAGCACCATGCCGTAGTCGACTTGATCGAGAAGCCGCTCCAGGATCGAGGCGCCGATGCCCGCCGCGTTGTCGTGCGCGCCGACCGCGGCGCCCGGCGGGCTGCTTGCCGTCCCCATCCAAGATCGTTCCAAGCTCTCGCTCAGGTCCATGGTGTTTCTCCTCCTGTGAGGCGCCCTGATGGCATGGTGGCGCTTGCCTTCAGCGTACTCAAGGCAGAGCCATCAGAGTGGTGAATCAGACCACCGCGTCTGTGTGAAATTCACCACGCCATGGGCTGGGTGACAGCGCCGCGGACCCGCACAAACCGCGGGCTCGCGCTACGCAAGTGCGGCGTGCAGCTCTCTGGATGCGCTCTGGGGTGCATGCGCCGTAAGCCCCGCCGTAAGCCCCGCCGCAAGCCCCACAGCACCGCCCACCGCGGCCTGTGCAGCGCGTTGCACGACGCCGCGAAACCAGCGCTGCGCCGGGTCGCGCTCGTGGCGCCGATGCCAGAGCATGGCCACGTCGATGCGCGGCAGCGGGAAGGGAACTTGCCGCTGCAGCAGTGCCAGCCCGCTCGCGGGCAGGTAGCTCCGCGGGAACACACCCAGCAGGTCGGATTGGTGCACGATGCGGGCGGCGGTGGCGAAGTTGTTCACCGTCATCATGACGCGCCGGGTTCGTTTCAATGACTCCAGGGCCTCGTCGACGAAGCTGCGCGGCCGCTCGGTGAAGTTCACCTGCACGTGGCGCGCGGCGCAATAGTCTTCCAGCGTCAGGGTGGAGGTGCCTGCCGCACCTGCCGCACCCGCCGCATCTGCCGCATTAGCCGCATTAGCCAAGGGGTGGCCGCTGCGCATCGCACACACCTAGTCGCATTCGTACAGGCGGTTCAACTCGAAGTCGCTGTGGCTGCCGCAGGCGCCAAGCAGGCGCGCCACGTCGGGGAAAAAGCCGATCGCCAGGTCGGCCGAGCCCTTTTCGAGAATGTGGCGCGGGTCGCGTGTCGTCAGCGGTTCGAGGCGGATGCTGACGCGCGCCTGTTCCGCGTCGAGCACCGCCAGCACGGCGGGCATGAGCACCACCGCAGTGGCGTCGGCCATCGTCAGCGCATACCTGCGCTCGTCGGTCGCGGGGTCGAACGCTTGCAGATCGAACGCGCTGCGCAGGCTGTCCATCGCCATGCGCACCGCGGGCCATACCGCCTGGGCGTGCGGCGTGGGTGTCATGCCGGTGGGACCGGGGATGAACAACTCGTCGCCAGTGGCCTCGCGCAGGCGCCGCAGCGCATTGCTCACCGCCGGCTGGGTGGTGGCCAGTTTCGCCGCGGCACGCGTGACGTTGCGCTCGACCATCACGAGGTCGAACACACGCAGCAGGTTCAAGTCAAGCGTGAGGAAATTCATGGCGCAGGGCGGTTTGAATATTCGCTTTGGTGATGGAGGGATTCCGATTCGGAATTTCCGAAGAATAGGTGAAAACCCTAGTATGCATCCCATCGGGTCGGTTTCGGCCCGCGAGATGAAAGGTGAATCACCATGTCCTCACAGCACATTCAGGTCCTGACCCCGATCCCCGTCAAAGCGCCCCAAGGAGCGCTCTGGGCCGCGCAAGCCGCCGTTTGGTTGGCGCGCGCGCTGGGTGCGGCCGGCGTTGCGATATGGAAGGCGCTCGAAGCGCAGGGTGAACGGCGCGCCGCTCGCGAACTGCACAACGCCGCGCAACGCTGGAACCACCAAGACCCGGCCCTGGCGCGCGCGCTGCGCCTGGCCGGCGCCTACATGGACCCGGACCGTCGGCGCGCTGCGTCGGCCCAAACCACCGCGACAAACAAGGAATCGAAATGAGCCACACGACAACCGCTGACAGCATCGACTTGCGCCCGCAGGCAGCGCGCCCGCTACAGGCCCTGCAATTGCTCTTCGTCGGCGCGACGCGCTCGCTGCGCGCCCTGGCCGGCGTGGGCCCGCGAACGATTGAGCAAATCGTCGCCCGAGACGCCGCGTCCGTGCGCGCCATGGCCGACTCATTTCGCTTCACCGACCCCAGCTTTGCGAGCGACTTGTACGCGGCGGCGAATCGCCACGAGAGCGCTGTAGACGACGCGGCGTTCTGGGGCCGCTGATCGAGGCCCGGCCCGGCTCGGCCTGGCTCGGCTCGGCCGGGCCGGGTTGCAACATCGGCGCCGTGCTGAAATAGCGCACCCCACGCCCCCGCGCATCACGAATGCGCGCGCCCACCCATGGCCCACACCTCGCGCCCCGCCGCCTTGCTGCTGAATTTGGCGCATGCGCTGGACCATCTGTTCCTGCTCGTTTTCGCCACCGCGGTCGCGGCGATCGCCACCGAGTTCGGTTTCGCGCGCTGGGAAGACCTGATGCCCTATGGCGTGGGCGCTTTCATCATGTTCGGCCTGGGCTCGCTGCCCAGCGGCCGCCTGGGAGACTTGTGGGGGCGCCGGCCGATGATGCTGGTGTTCTTCTTCGGCCTGGGCGCGTCAGCGCTGTTGGTGGCAATGACGAACAACGCCTGGCAGATGGCCGCGGCGTTGGCGCTGCTGGGCGCCTTTGCCTCGATCTACCACCCCGTGGGCATACCGATGCTGGTGCGGCACGCCACCAACCCGGGCGCGACGATCGGCGTGAACGGTCTGGCGGGCAACCTCGGAATCGCCGTGGCGGCCATTCTCACGGGCTATCTGGTGCAGGGCTTCGGCTGGCGTGCAGCGTTCGTCGTTCCCGGCCTGGCGTGCATCGCCTGCGGCTTCCTCTTTGCGCGGGTCGTGCCGCGAGAACTCGAAGCGCCGGCAGCGCGGCGCAGGAAGAGTGCGGTCGAGTTGCCGAGGGCGGTGCTGGCGCGTGTGCTGTTCGTCATGACGTCGGCGGCCGTCACGGCGAGCCTGCTGTTCAACTTCACGACCAATGGCAACGCGCAGTTGCTCGCCGAGCGCATGCGCGGCATCGTCGGCGACCCGGCCCTGCTCGGTGCACTGCTCGCCGCCGTGTACACCCTGGCGTCGACGGCGCAGGTGATCGTCGGCCGGCTCATCGACCGCCTGCCGATGAAGCGCCTTTACCTGTCGATCGTGTGCGCCCAGGTGCCGCTGCTCGCGCTGGCCGCACAGGCGCAGGGTTGGTGGTTGTACGCGCTGCTGGCCGGCGCGATGATCCTGATCTTCGGCGCGATTCCGTTCACCGACGCGATCATCGTTCGCTATGTCGACGACCGCATGCGCTCGCGAGTCGCCGGCATGCGTCTGACGGTGTCGATCGGCATCAGCTCGGCGGCAGTGTGGCTGCTCGGGCCGCTCGTCAAGGCGGGGGGGTTCAGCACGCTGATGTTCGTGATGGCCGGCATCGCCGCGTGCACCGCGGCGATCGTGTCCTGGTTGCCGGGGGAACCCGCGCCCGGCGGCGCCGCCGTCGCCGCGGGGTAGAGGGCGGGGGCTGGCGCCGCGTCACACCGCGTCGAGCGCCTGCGCCAGGTCGGCTTGCAGGTCTTCCACGCCCTCGATTCCCACCGACAGGCGCACGCCATTCGGCGCGATGCCGGCGATGCGCATCTGCGCGTCATTCATCGTCCCAGCCCACATCGCCGCGGCGTGCACCACCAGGCTCTCTACGCCGCCCAGGCTCACCGCCTGGCGCGGCAGCTTCAACGCGTGGACGAAGCGGCTGGCGGCGTCATAGCCGCCCTTGATGGCGATGTTCATCACGCCGCCGAAGCCCTGCATCTGTGCCCGCGCCAGCGCGTGTTGCGGGTGCGAGGCCAAGCCCGGGTGGAACACGCGCTCGACCTGGGGTTGCTGCTCGAGCCAGCGCGCCAATGCGAGCGCACTCGCGTTGTGCTGCCGCACACGCAGCGCGAGCGTGCGCATGCCGCGCAGCAGCAGCCAGGCGTCCATCGGGCTGAGCGTCGCGCCCAGGCAGATCTGCGTCTGCCACAGTTCGTCGATCAACTCCTTGCGCGCCAGCACCGCGCCGGCCGTGATGTCGTGGTGACCGCCGAGGTATTTGGTGGCGCTGTGCACGACGACGTCGACGCCCAACGCCAGCGGCTGCTGGTTGATCGGGCTGGCGAAAGTGTTGTCGCACACACTCAGCGCGCCGTGCGCACGCGCCAGCGCCGCAACGCCGGCCAGGTCCGTCAGCGCGCAAGTCGGGTTCACCGGGGTCTCCGTCATTACCAGGCGCGTGGCCGGCTCGAAGGCGCGCTGCCACGCGCCCAGGTCGGTCTGGTCGACGAGCGTGCAGCGCACGCCGAAGCGCGGCAGCAGCTCGGAAAAATGCTTGGCGCTGCCCATGTAGTGATTCGTCTGCGCAATCACATGGTCGCCGGCCTTCAGCAGGCCCAGCAGCACCAGGCTGATCGCGCCCATGCCCGAGGCGGTGACCAGAGCATCGTGGGTGTTCCCAAGCGCGCCGGCCGTACCCCCTTCGAGCGCCACGAGCTGCGCCGCCACCTGCTCATGCAGCGGATTGCCGTAGCGCGTGTAGTAGCGGCTGTGGCGCGGCTGGCTCGCCATGTCGGCGAAGTCCTGCGCGTCGGCTGCGGCGAAGGTGGCGCTGTAGACGATGGGCGGCACGATCGCTGTATCGCCGGGGCTGCCGCCGTGGGCGCGGCGCGCGCCTTGTGCGCATTCGGTATCGAGGCTGAGCTTGGGCTCGCGGCTGGTGGTCAAAGGCGTCTCCCGGGGACTCGGTCAAGCTGAAGTGGTGCGAATCATGCCCGAGCCCGTCCAGTAACATGCCGGCTCCCGCGAGCGCCCCATGACATCGACCCTCGATCCTTCACGACTGACGATGACGGAAATCATTCGCCTGCAGACCGTGCTGTCGCAGGAGTTGACGCGCCGTTTCGAGCGCAGCGCGGCACTCGCCTTCACCGACGTCGTGGATTCCACCGCCTACTTCGCACAATTTGGCGACGAAGCCGGGCGGCGCCTGCAGCAACTGCACTTCGACCTGCTTGAACGCTGCCTGCCAGCGCTCGACGGGCGCATTGTCGATACCGCAGGCGACGGCGCGTTTGCGTGTTTTGCTTCGGCGCAAGCCGCAGCGAGCGCGATGGTGGCGTTGCAGACCCGGGTCTCGGCGGAAAACGTTGACCGGCCGCGCGCCCATCAACTTAGCTTGCGCATCGGCCTGCATTGGGGGCATGTGCTGACCGACGGCGTGCAGGTGACGGGCGATGCAGTCAACCTGTGCGCGCGCCTGGTCGCGACCGCGCTGCCGGGGCAGATACGCTTGTCACGCGATCTGTTCCAAGCCTTGGGTCAGGACCAGCGCGCGGCATGCCGGCCGCTGCCCACGGTGGCCTTGAAGGGCATCGCGCGCAGCGTTGAGATTTTTGCCCTGCAGTGGCGCGACCCGGCGCGCTTTCCGAGCGAAGTGGTGATCCGCGAGACCGGCCAGCGCATCGAGCTGCCGGCGCGCGATACGCTGAGCTTCGGCCGGGGCGACACGCACGACGCCGCGTCGCCGCCGGACGTGGCGCTGGTGCTGCCCGACGCGATGGCATCGAAGCAAATCAGCCGGCGCCAATTCGAGCTGTGCAGCCGCGCCCAGGGCTATGTGCTGAAGGCCCTGTCGGCACAGATTACCGAGGTTGACGGCGTGATCGCGGCGCGCGACCGGAACCTGCCGATCCGCCCGGGAAGCAGCGTGCGCTTAGGCGGCGTGATGACACTCGACTTCCTGGCCCTCGGCACGGCGGGGCAGGCGACGGTCGACCAAACTCTGGGCGGGCCCGGCGCGATTGCGATCGGTTGAAGCTGGCGTCTGTCCGAAGCACAACGCGCCGAAATTGCGCGCGCGCCGCTTGGTTTATGCTCGATGTACACACAACCACAACAGGAGACTCGCGATGACGCTATCGAACATGAAATGGGCCGGCCTGCTGGCGCTGGCGGTGGGCATGATCGGCACCCGGGCTGCGCCAGCCCGGGTGCCAGCAGCGCGAACACAGGCTGGGTGACCTTGATCGACGGCGCGAATGGCATGGACAACTTCTACACCGTCGGCGATGCGAACTGGCGCGCCCTTGACGGTGCGATTCAGGCGGACCGAAAAACCGACCCGGCGAACAGCTTCTTGATGACGAAGCAGAGCTACTCCGATTTCCAGATCCGCGTCGAGTTCTGGCCGAGCAACGACGCGAACAGCGGCGTTTACCTGCGCTGCCAGAACGTCTTCAACGTCACCGATCGCACCTGCTACGAGGCGAACATCTTCGACCAGCGACCCGACCCGAAATATGGCACCGGCGCTGTGGTCCACTTGGCGGCGATCGCGCCCATGCCCAAGGCGGGCGGCCAATGGAACACCTATGACATCACGGTCAAGGGCAGCCAGCTGACCGTCGATCTCAATGGTGTTCGCACCGCCACGGTCAACGACGGTCAGTTCTCCGGTGGGCCGATCGGCCTGCAATACGCCGCCGGCACGATCAAGTTCCGCAAGGTGCAGATTCGCTCGCTCTGAAATCGGCCAACTCCAGGACAACCATGGACACAGACATCTTCAAACGCGAACTCGGTGAACTCGGTTTCACCGAGGTTCTGACGCGCAGTTGGCCGGCCAATCAATTCGTCGACACGCACACGCACAGTTTCGAAGTGCGCGCGCTCGTGCTCGAAGGTGGTTTGGTGCTGGGCTGCGAGGGGCAGAACAAGACGCTGCGCGCCGGGGACATCTTCACGCTCGAAGCGAACCGACCACACACCGAGCAGTACGGGCCGCAGGGCGCGACCTACCTGGTGGGGCGCAAACACGCCAGTTGAGGGTGGCGGATTTCGCCGGGCTGCCTGTCTCACCCCCGCCCTCCCCCGAAGGGAGCAAGAATTCTCAGTCGCGGAACATCCGATCCAGGCGCTCGAGGTCGTTCACGACGCGCCATGAACCCGCGCCGCCGTCCTTCACACGCTTCTCCCACGCTTCCAGGCGGCCGGTGTAGCGCGCCGGGTCGATGTTGTCGGTCTTGAGCTTGGTGACGTTCAGCGCCACCACGCGGATGCCGGCAAGGTTCAGCGGCAGGTCGCGCCGGGTTTGTTTGTCCAGCTCTTCCTGCATGTCGGAGAAGATCAGGATCGTCTTGCGGCCCGCGCCGGTCTCGTGCAGGAACTCGGCGGCCTGCAGAATCCCGCCGGTGATGTCGGTGTAGGCGCTGCCGCCCTTGGTCTGCTCGCGCAATGCGGAGAGTTTGTCCTTCAGCGCCTTTTTCTGCTGGTTCACCTGCAGCGGGTCTTTCACGAAAGTCGCCTTCGCGATGATGTCTTTCTCGCTGAAGGAGCGGCTCTTGACGCGCGCGACGGCCAGCGTGTCGCCCGGGTTGAGCGTGCCGATCAGCCAGTTCACGACGTATTGGGCCTTTTCCACCTCCTGCGCGTAGGTTCCCGACGTGTCGAGCAGCATGTACACGGCGCGCTGGTTGCCGCCCTGTTCGCCGCAGGCCGAGGTGAACAGGGCCATCGCGAGACCCGCGACGAAAGGAAACCAGGTGCGCCTCATGACGCGCGCCCCTGGGCGCGTTGGGCCGGCGCTACCGGCTCGACACCGCGCGACTTCACCAGGCGCTCCACGCTCAGCGGCAGGAAGATCAGCGCGTCGAACAACATCGTCAGCGCCTTGCCCAGGTGCCGGAACACGTTCGAGGCGATGCGCGCGGCGATGCTCAGCACGCGCAACAAGAAGACCAGCAGCGCCCCGATCACGGTGCGCGCCGAGTGGATGAAGTACTCGAGCGGCAAGCCGACGAAGGCGAGCGCGAACGGCAGGATGAAGCCCAGGATCATCTGCCCGGCCACGGGCACCTTCTGCACCCAGCCCAGGTCGGCCGCGGCCTGCACGGCAACGGCGCCCGTCGAACCGCCGAGGTTTTGCTTGAACGCGAGGTCGGCCAGGATGATCTGGTCGCGCATCACCGCCAGGCCCACCTCGACGCCGGCCAGGATCAGCAGGATCGTGAAGAACACCCAGGCCAGCGTGCGGCGCATCTTGTCGGGCATCGCGTTGATGCCGGGAAACAGATGCGTGATGCGCAGCGTTTCCAGCAGGAACAGGCCCATCGCCGATTCGATCAGGATGATCACGAGCGCGGCGACGTGCGAGACCTCCAGGTTGCCGACGATGTATTCACCCGCGCCGACCATCGCCGACATCGGGCGCTGGATCAACCAGAAATTGACGAAGGCGCCGCCCAGTGCGATCGCGAGCACGATGCCGGCGATGAAGAACTGGCTCGACGCCGAGGCGGTGAGCGAGTGCTCGACCTTCTCCGACGATTTGCTGATTTGCTGGTACTTGTCCATCAACCCGTCGATGCGCGCCGCGCCGTCCTGCATGCCCGCCATGTTGGCGTCCACCTTCGCCAACGTCTGCTCCAGCGAACGCCAGAACGGCATGAAGCCGGCGAGGATTTTGTGCCGCTTCTCATAGGAGCGCCGGTACTCGCCGACCACCTTGTCGTAGATCGGACCCATCGACTTGGCGATGTCTTGCAGGATCTTCTGCGTCAGCGGGTCGCCCATGTTCTTGATGTTGGCGATGGTCTCGGTCGCCTTCACCCAGTCGGGTGGCGGCGGAGGGACCTCGCCGCACTTCTTGTAGTCGTCTTCGACGCGTGTGATCTCGTCCAGCAGGCGCCGCTGCAACGCCGGGTAGCCGCCGAGATCGCGCCGCACCATCAGCGTGATGCGCTCGAACTCGCGTTGTATCTCTTGTTCGACGCCCTTGCGTGCTTGCGACAGCAGCACGAGCTTGTTGCGCTCGCGCAAGCCCTCGGCGGCACGCGACAGCCACTTGCCGCCCACGCGCAGGCTGCCGGCCGCCACCCGTGACAGGGCGGCGAGCAGGCCGTGCATGGGGGCACGCGCTGCGTAGAGGAAGACGATCGCGATCAGGCCCAAGACGAGCGCCGACAGCGCGGGGTTCTCAGGAAACAGCATCCAGCTCATGGGGCACCTCTGGGAAGTGAGTGCGCCGCGGATTCAGGCCGATCCGGCCCGCACCGACAGCGGCGCCCATGATGGGCGCGCCCGCCGCTGCAAACTGTCAGCAAAAGTCAGGATGGATTCAAGAAAACGCGGCGCACGCACGTGCGCGCGCAAGATGCCCAGTAATGCCGGAATTCGTCGTCACCGCCTTGAACGCGACGTCGCCAGATTGGTGCGGCTGTGCTATTTGCCCAAGCCCATCTGCTTGCCGACGTCGGTGTAGACCTTGATGCGTTCTTTCATGAACGCATCCATCTGCTGCACGCCCACGTTGACGAGCTCGAAGCCGCTCTTGGCCGCCAGCTCTTTCATTTCCGGGTCGGCATTGAGCTGCGCCCACAGGTCGGACAAGCGCTTGCGCGCCTCAGGCGGTGTCGACTTCGGCACGCCGATGCCGCGGTACGCACCGTCCACCCAGTCCACGCCGAGTTCCTTGAACGTGGGCACATCGGGCAGCAGTGGGTGGCGCGCGTCCATCGCCACGGCGAGCGCGCGCACCTTGGTCTTGTTGTTGATGGCGAACGCGGTGTAGGTCATGCTGCCGTCGACATGCCCGCCGAGCACCGCCATCGTCATGTCGCCCGTCCCCTTGAACGGCACGTAAGTCGTTTTCACGCCGAACGCCTGGTTCATGCGCTGGTGCGCCGCGTGGTTCGCCGAATTCAAGCCCGACCCCCCGAGGTTAAGCTTTTCCGGCTGCGCTTTCGCGGCCTTGACGAAGTCGGCGAAGCTCTTCAGCGGGCTCGCCTCGGGCACTACCAGCGCGTCGGGCGTGTAGTGGAACCAGTACACCGGCGTCACGTCTTCCGTCTTGTACTGAACCTGGCCCTCCAACGGCTGCAACACCATGTGCGGCAGGTTCACGCCCGCGATGTTCACGCCATCGCCGGGCAGGGTGTTCAGCGTGCTCCACAGCAGCGCGCCGCCGGCACCGGCCTTGTACTGGATCACGGTGTCGATGGCGGGGCACTTTTTCTTCAACACGACCTGCTGGTGGCGCGCCGACAGGTCCGACTCGCCGCCGGGCGGAAACGCCTGCCAGTACATCAGGCTCTTGTCGGGGCAGGGTTGGGCATGGGCGGGTGCGGCATGCAACGTGGCCGCAGCCACGACAAAGGTGGAGATGATGATCGGGTGCATGGGGCGAGACTCCTTTTAGAGAACTTGGTGATCTTGCCTTCAAGCCGCGGCGCACGCCAGCGGGTTCGCCCGCAGCCAGGCGCAGACCGCTTGGGTGACTTGTGTGGTCGTCGCGCTGCCGCCCAGGTCGCGCGTGTGCAGCCGAGGGTCGGCGGTGACGGATTCGATGGCCGCCATGACGCGCCGCGCCGCGCCATCTTCGCCCAGGTGCTCGAGCAGCATCACGAGCGACCAGAACGTGCCCAGTGGATTCGCCAGCCCCTTGCCCATGATGTCGAATGCCGAGCCATGGATAGGCTCGAACATCGACGGGTAGCGCCGCTCGGGGTCGATGTTGCCGGTGGGCGCCAGGCCCAGGCTGCCGGCGAGCGCGGCCGCCAGGTCACTCAGGATGTCGGCGTGCAGATTCGTCGCGACAACGGTGTCGATGCTCGCGGGCCGGTTCACCATGCGCGCCGTCATCGCGTCCACAAGTTCCTTGTCCCACCGCACGTCGGGGAACTCCAGCGCAACCTCGCGCGCGATTTCGTCCCACATCACCATCGCGTGGCGCTGGGCGTTGGACTTCGTGACGACAGTCAGCAACTTACGCGGCCGCGAACGCGCCAGCTTGAAGGCAAACCGCAGGATGCGTTGCACACCGGCGCGTGTCATCAGCGTCACGTCGGTCGCGGCTTCAATCGGCTGGCCTTGGTGCACACGCCCGCCCGCACCGGCGTACTCGCCTTCCGTGTTTTCGCGCACGATGACCCAGTCGAGGTCTTGCGGCCGGCAGCGCTTCAGCGGGGCGTCGATGCCGGGCAAGATGCGCGTCGGCCGCACATTCGCGTACTGGTCGAAGCCCTGGCAGATCTTCAAGCGCAAGCCCCACAGCGTGATGTGGTCCGGGATGTGCGGGTCGCCCGCCGAGCCGAACAGGATGGCATCCTTGGCGCGCAATCGGTCCAGGCCATCGTCGGCCATCATCACGCCGTGCGCGCGGTAATGGTCGCCGCCCCAGTCGAAATTCTCGAAATCGAAGCGAAAGGCAGCGCTTGCGGCGGCGAGCTGCTCCAGCACCTCGCGGCCGGCGGGAATCACTTCCTTGCCGATGCCGTCTCCGGGAATCGTGGCGATCGTGTAGGTCTTCATGGGGCGGGCCCTGGCGCATGCGGGAGAATCGCGGCTGCGCAGTATCGACTACCGCGAGGAGCACCCCATGGGAACCACGGTCAATTTCAAACGCCCCGACGGCAACAATGTTCAAGGCTATCTGGCCGAGCCGGCGCAGACGGTTGGCGCGCCGGCGGTCGTCGTCATCCAGGAGTGGTGGGGCCTGAACGACCAAATCCGCGGTGTCGCCGAACGCTTTGCCGCCGCTGGCTACCTGGCGCTCGTGCCCGACCTGTACCGCGGCAAATCGACGCTGGAGGCGGAGGAAGCGCATCACTTGATGTCGGGCCTGAATTTCGGCGACGCGGCGTCGCAAGACATTCGCGGTGCCGTGCAGTACCTCAAGGGGCGCAGCGCCAAGGTCGGCGTGACCGGCTTTTGCATGGGCGGCGCGCTGACGGTGCTGTCGCTCGTGATGGTGCCCGAGGCGACCGCCGGCGTGGTGTGGTACGGCTTCCCCCCGCTTGAGTTTGTCGATGCGTCGAAGATCAATGTGGCCGTGTTGGCACACTGGGCCACGCAGGACCAGGCGTTTGCGATCGCGACGGTCGATCTGCTGGAAGAGAAATTTCGCGCCGCCAGGGTAGCGTATACCGGGCATCGCTATCTCGCCCAGCATGGTTTCGCGAACGAAACCGCGCTCGGAGCGCGCCGCCTGCCGATGACGCAGTACGACCCGGCGTGGGCGCAAGTTGCCTGGGACCGCACGTTCAGTTTTTTCGGCAAGCAACTGGCTTGACGGCACGCCGTTGCCTCGACCTTCACACTCCACTCCAAGACTCATCGCTACCGCATGCTTGAACTTCTGACCGACCCGCAGGCCTGGATTGCCTTCGCCACGCTGACCGCCCTCGAACTCGTGCTGGGCATCGACAACATCATCTTCATCTCGATCCTGGTGGACAAGTTGCCCAAGGAGAGGCGCGAATTCGCGCGCCGCATCGGCCTGTTCATGGCGATGTTCATGCGCATCGGCCTGCTGCTCGTGCTGGCCTGGATCGTCGGCCTGGTGCAGCCGCTGTTCACGGTGCTGGGCCAGGCGATCTCGGGGCGCGACCTGATCCTCATCCTCGGCGGCCTGTTCCTCATCTGGAAGAGCACCGGCGAGATCCACCAGTCGCTCGAAGGCGACGAGGGCCATGCGTCGGGTGGAGCAAAAGCCACGTTCACCGCCGTGATCGTGCAGATCATGCTGGTGGACCTGGTGTTCTCGCTCGACTCCATCATCACCGCGGTGGGCATGGTGGAGGAGGTGGCGGTGATGATCGCCGCGGTGATCGCCTCGGTTGCGCTGATGATGGTGTTCGCCGGCCCGATCGGGCGTTTCGTGTCCGACCACCCCACGATCAAGATGCTCGCGCTGTCGTTCCTCATCGTCGTGGGCGTCGTGCTCGTCGCCGAGGGCTTCGACCAGCATGTGCCCAAGGGCTATGTGTACTTCGCGATGGCGTTTTCGGTGGCGGTGGAAATGCTCAACATCCGCCTGCGGAGGCGCTCCGCCAAGCGGGTGCAGTTGCACCAGTCGCACATCCCCGGCGACCCCAGAAACGACGCTTGAACGCGGCTGCCGCGACCGCAGGACAGGTCGCGCCCCGCGAGCGCGAAGGCGGCTTTCAGCTCGTGGCGCCTGGCTCCTCGGGCGCGGCCTTCTGGCCCAGCCAGCGCGCCACCTTCGAGATCAGTTTTTCCCGGTCATAGGGCTTGACCACATAGTCGGCGGCGCCGGCTTTCATGCTGTCAACGACCGCGGTGCCGTCGCTCTTGCCGGTGAGCATGATCACCGGAATGTGGGCCAGTTGCGGCGCGGCCTTGAGGTGGCGCACGGTTTCGATGCCATCCATGCCGGGCATCTGCACGTCCATCAAGATCAAGTCGGGCCGCAGCTTTGACGCCAGCTGCAGCGCCTCGGCGCCGCTGGACGCGAACACGAGGCGGCGGTTCGGACCGGCCAGGATTTTGCCCGCCAGTTTTTGTTGAAGATCGTCGTCGTCCACGATCAACAGCGTCGCCGCGACCTGCTGCGCCATCGCGCTGATCGCGCGCGATGCAGCGACATGCGGCGCGCATTCCTGTTTGAAGTCGTCCACCCACTGTTTGATCGGTTCCATCGAATCCGCTGCCGCCTGCAACGGCCGGTGCATCTCGTCGCGTTTCATGCGATCAATCTCGCGGTTCAGGCTCGCGGCGTCGCGCACCTGAACCACGCCGGGCAGCGCCCCTTCGCTCATGCGCCGCGAGAACCCGTCCAGCGCCGCGCCGATGTGGTGTTCGGCTTGTTCAATGGCCTGGCTGGTCACGTCGATGCGTTGCCCGGCCGATGCCATCTGGCGCTCCAACATGCTTTCCAGTTCCGCCAAGCGCCGTGCCTGCGCGGCGAAGTCCGCCGCCGACGGCCCGGCGTCCTCAAGCAGCGCGAGTTCGCGCAGCGCGTGGCGCACCGACATGCGCAGCCGCGGTGCGTCGTGGTTCAGCGGCCAGAACAGCACATAGTCGTCGAACGAGTGTTTCAGGCACAGCTCCGACACCTCGCGCAGTTCCGCCTTGTCGCACAGGATGATGGTGCGGTGCGGCTGCGCGTGGATGGCGCTGCCCAGGCGATACAGCGCCAGGCAGTAGCGCTCGGCTTTCGCCAATACGTTGAACGCCAGCACCAGCACCTGCGGCCGCAGGCGTTCGAAATCGGCCACCGCCTTGGTGTCGTCGGTGCTGGTGGCGACATGGTCGAACGCCCCCTTCAGCAGCGAGAGCACCAGCGCCGCGTCGGTGGAGTTGTCCGAGGCGATGAGAATGTTCCGGGCGGGTTTGGTCGGCGTGCTCATGATCGAAGGCCCTCGTCAGTTCAACGCTGCAAACTCTTCAACCCGATCTTCCCAGTCAAGCGCCCATGTGGCCAGGGCTTCGGCCGGCATGGGCTTGGCGATGAAATAGCCCTGCGCCATGCCGCAGCCGGTGCCGCGCAAGAACGTCCAGTCATTCCAGTCTTCCACGCCTTCGGCCACGACCGCCATGCCCAACTGCCTGGCCAGCCCCAGGCTGGCTTCGTAGATCGCGCGCAGCGTGCTGTTCTCGAACGCGCCATGCACGAAGCTGCGGTCCACCTTGAGCTCGTCGAACGGAAAGTCGCGCAGTTGCGCAAGCGACGAATGCCCGGTGCCGAAATCGTCGATCGACAGGCTGAAGCGCTTCAGGCGCAGGCGCGCCAGGACTTCGAGCGGTATGCGCAGGTCTTTCACGAAGCGGCTTTCCGTCACTTCGAGCTGCACGTCCGCGGGCGCAACGCCCGCCGCGGCCGCTTCGGCGGCAACCAGGTCCGGGAAGTCGAGCGAGACCAGGTTGTCCATCGAAACATTGACCGAGACCTCAAGCGCCAGGCCGCTGTCGCGCCAGCGCCGGGCCTGCGCCAAGGCCGCGCGCAACACGGTGAGCGTGAGGGCGTCGATCACACCGTGGTCTTCCGCCACGCCGATGAACTGGTCGGGGAACACCATGCCGTCGCGCGGATGGTTCCAGCGCACCAAGGTTTCCACGCCCTTGAGCCGGCCCGTCGCGACATCGACCTTGGGCTGGTAATGGTTCACCAGCTCGCCCTGCGCGATCGCGGCGCGCACTTCGTCGAAGGCGTAGACCTTTTTCCTCGCGGCCCGCTTGGGCGGCGCGTGCGGCGTCCAGGGCCCCAGCAGCGCGGCCAGCGCCTCGCGCGTCACCGGCTTGGCCAGGCAACCCAACAGTGCCAGGCGATGCGCCCGCGCCAGCGACTCGACAACCTGGCGCAGGCGTCGATCTTCTCCGCTTACCAGGATCAGGCTGCCGGCATAGTGGCGGCCGACCAGGTGGCGCACGAATTCGGCGCCGTCGATGCCCGGCATGTTGAGGTCGAACAAGATCAACCGCGGAGCCGCGCCTCGGCCATCGATCAACTCAAGCGCGGCGCCGCCGCTGGTGCAGGCGCTGACCTGGTGATACCCCAGGTGGCCGAGCATCGTGCGCAGCAGCTTGAGCATGAAGGGGTCGTCGTCGAGCAGCAAAATTTCGGCTTCGGTCTTCTTGTCCACGCTGCGCTTGCCTTGTGAAGTTCTCATACTGTCGGCAGCAAATAGAACTGTCCGGTTTGGTAGCAAGTAGATTGTCCGCTTCTTGTTGGTCTGATTGCGCGTAGGGCTGCAAAGCTGCGCAGGGACGTAAGCCCGAAGCGGTTTTGCAGCACCACGCGCGCGGTCGATGG
>JANOLJ010000409.1:0-6468 GCA_031419715.1 Burkholderiales bacterium
GGGGGGGGGGGTGGCTGTCCGGGTGGTGGCCCCGCGGGCGTGGGCGGGTGACGGGGGGGGCCGCCGCCGCCCTGCCGCCACGACGTCGGCAGACGGCACTTCATCGACATACCGCAACGGGCTAAGCCCTTCGCGCCAAGCGCCAGACCATGAAACCCAGGCCCGCGACACCAGCGATCAGCACTGCCCAGAGCAACCAGGGCCGCAGCGCGGTGAGTCGCGCGCGTGTGCGCAGTTGCCTCGCTGCTTCTTCCGATTCGCGCCATGCGCCGAGCGTGGCCTGACCGAAGCGTTTTCGCTCTTCATCGAGCGCCGGAACCAGCGTCGTGATCGGCAAGGCACTCGGCTTGGCGTCGGCTGACCCGGCATGCAGCGTGTACGGTTCGCGCCCCTGGCGCGCGAACACGAGGCTGGCCAGCGCTGCCCTGGCGACGAGCGTTACCTGCGCCGGGTCGAACGCGGCGGCGCGTTCATCGGGGATCATGCGCAGGTAGCGCTGCGTGCTGCCAAGTGCCAGGGGCGGTGAGGTGCTGACCTGGCCGGCGCGCTCGATGCGGTAAAACACGGCCGAGGCGATGTCGCTCCAGGTGTCGTTCACGCTGCGCCGGCCCTGCACGCGCACCGGCGCGATCTGCGTGCCGGCGGCCAGGCGCAGTTCGATGTCAAGCAGCGGCAAGGCGCCGCCGAGGTCGAACACCAGAGCGCGCTTCGCCACGCCATCCTCCGGTGCCGATGGCAACGGCGCTGCGCTGATCTCGGCAGGCGGATCGAGCACCACGTTCGAGGGCCGGTCAAGAACCGCCTGGGCCGAGACGAGGCGGGGCGCCGCCGCGGCGTCGCTCCAGACCAGCCGGACGAACCGCGCTGTTGGGCTTGTCGAGATCGTGGTCGGCGAGTTCGATGCCAAGCTCGCCGGCAAGATCACCCGGTCCTGAAGCAACGGGCCGCGTGGCGACGCGAGGGCCAGCAACTGGCTCGACCCGCCGGCGCGCCACTGGCGCAGATCGTCGCTGACCTCCACGTCCACGCCAACGCTGAATTCAACCGGACTCGACCAGACCAGGCGCAAAGCGCGCAGCGCCGGCTCGTCGGGCTTGCGGGTCTTCGGGTCGCCCAGGTCCACCAGCCAACCCGGCGAGCGCCCCCCGGCCGACGGCTGGGCTGATGCGCGCGCTGGCCGCACGCTGATGCGGTCGCCCTGAACCGTCACTTCCAGCGGCGACGCCCAGGCCTTGCCGGCTGCGGGGCGCGGCGGCAGGGCGTAGAGCATCACGTCGCGCGTCTGCTCCTGCACCTCGGACTGAGCGGCGCGCGGCGCGAGCACGGCAAATGGCACGCGCTCGCCGGTGGCGTCAACGATGCGCAGATCGCGCAGCTCGGCTTGTGTGGCGCGGCCGTAGGCGCTGGCCGGCAGCGGCAGCCGCATGAACGGCGCGGCTTGCTCGATCTGAATCGTGGCGTGATGGCGATGCGGTGCGTCTTCGGCGCGGGCTGGTGCGCTGGCGCTCATAAATGCGCCGAACCACGCGCCCATCCACGCGCCCATCCACGCGCCCCACCACGCGCCACGTTGAGCCAGGCGGCGCGTCGTCGACAGTTGTCGAGCGTCAGGCCGGCGCACGCGTATCCTCCTTGGGTGCGGCGGGCAGCGGCGCCACATAGCCGATGACGAGCATCAACACGCCCACGCCGATGAACGAGACGATGCGCGTCACGGTCCCGGTGCCCGACAGATCGACAAGCACGAGCTTGAGCACAACGGCGCCGAGCAGCACCGCGCCCACCATCCACGGTGTGCGCAGCGCGCGCCGCGCCGCGAGCCACATCAGCACCAGCGCGGTGGCGCTCCACAGCAGGCTGACGCCGGATTGCACCGCGAGCGAATCGATCCAGGCATTGAATCGAAACGCGACGCCGCCGTAGTGATGAAAGCCACGAATCAGAATGGCGTTGAGCCACACGAAACCCGCGATCGCTGTCAACTGCACTGCAAGGTTGGGGTGCGGCGCGAACAAGGGCGATGCCGCGGCGCTGCGCATCCACAGCCACGCGGCGAGCAATGCGATGCCGATGCCCAGATCAAGCGGGTTCAGCAGCGGCACATGCGGCAACGGCGCCGCGGTGCCGTTGGAGGCGATGTTCGCCAGCAGGGTCCACAGCAGCAACCCGGCAACGAGTAAGCCCGCCGCATGCGTCTGGTACGCCGCGCTCGCCATGCGCACCGGCCAACGCAGCGCGAAGCCCGCGCGCGGCACCCACAACAGCAGCGCGGCGGGCACCAGCAGCCAGCCGAGCCACGCCCAAGCGCTCGCCGGGTCGCCCCAGTCGCGCGTGATGGCGCGCCCCTGCAGGGCGCCGAGGGCGGCGAGCACCAGCAGGCCCAAGCCATGCACTGCGTGGGCCGCTTGCGCGGGCCAGCGCTGCGCGACGCGCCACAACAGAACCAGGTGCGTCGCCAGCGCCAGTGGCCAGGCCCAGGCGCCGCCATCCTGGCTCGGCGCGTCCTGGTTCAGTGCGCTCACCGCCACCGCCAAGGCAAGCAGCGGCGCATGGCCGAGCGCGGGCCACACGATACGCGGCCAGGCCAGGCGCAGCGACAACACGGTGTAGAGCAACGCGATCGCGCTCACGCACACCAGCCACGCCGCCAGTTGCAAGCGCGGTGCGGCGAAATCGATGATTTGCGAACCCGCGGTCATCAGCAGCCACAGCGTGCCCCAGCCGATCAACAGCGGCTCAGCGATGCGTTCACCGGGAATCGCCGGGCCACCCTGCGTTGCCTGAGAGCCCACGGCGGGCGGCGGGCTCAAGGCGCTCGCTAGGGGGCGCTCGATGCGCTCAATTGACAGCGCTGCGTCGCTCGCGCTGAAGTCGCCGAAGCGCTGGACGAAGTACGCCGCCGCGAGTGACGCCGCGCCGGCCAACACGCCGTTGAACAGCAGTGCATTGAAGATCGTGGGGGGTACACCGTGGCGCTGCACCGCATGCCACATCGCCACGCCGGCGAGCAGCAGCAGCGCATAGCCGAACAGGCGCGGCGCGACGCGCCGTTGGCGCAGGCCCAGCCACACCAGGCCGGCGCCTTCGAGCGCCCAGGCGCCGGAGGTGCTGTGCGCGTCCAGCGCGAACGGAATCACGAGGGTGAGGAAGACCGTGGCAATCGCCAGGCTCGCCTCGAACATGACGGCCAGGCGCACCTGCCTGCGCATCCACGCGGCCACGCCGACATAGAACAGCGCCAGCAGCAGGGCCGAGATGGCGGTGCCATAGTCAACACTTCGTACCATGCCGTGTTGCAGCGCGAAGGCAATCGTCGGCAGGCCGAACAGCAGGCTGCCGTTGACCCAGGTGTCACCGCGCGAGGCATTGGTAGCGCCGACCTCGGCGCTGTCGCCGCCGGCACCAGCGATCGGCAGCCGGCGCGCCGGCATCAAGAGGATCGCGACGAAGATGAGGAAGAAGGCGATCAGGAAGGCCTGAGCGCTTAAAAAGTGCTCGTCGCGGTAGCTCGCAACACCCCATGCCGCGCCGACACCGAAGGTGGCGAAAAAGCCGATCAGATTCAGCAGCCGCCAACTCTTGTGCCACGCGACCGCGGCAATGCCGAGGTCGAGCACCAGGTAGTAGCCGAACAGCGCAACATGGTTGCCCCCGCCAGTCGAGACGAGCAGCGGCGTCGCAAAGCCGCCGAGCGCACCGATCACGGCCAGCGCGCGCGCGTCTTGCAGCACGGCCAGCGCCGCCGCGAGCGCTGCCACGGCCACCATGCAGGCGAACACCGGCCCGACGCCAAGCACACCGTAAAAGCGAAACGCGACAAACAGCGTGAGGTAAAGCACCGCCACCGCGCCGCCCTGCAGCACCTGGGCATAGCCGGCGCGTGAAGTGCGCAGCCGCCAACCGAGCGCCAGCAGCGCCAGCGCCGCGCCGCCGATGCCCGCCAGCCGCACTTCAACGGGAACGTCGACGTGCTGGGCGGCGAACTTTGCGAGGAAGGCCAGGCCGATGAACAGGATCGCCACGCCCAGCTTGACGATGGTGTTGCCGCCGAACAGCCACTGTTTGAGGGGCGCGAGCGCATCGGCGCGGCCGGGTTCGGTGGGGGCACGCGACGACGCGCCGGCCACATCGCCCCACAACGAGCCCGCTTCGGTGTCGTGAGGTTCATCGGCCCACTTCGACTCTGCAGGCGCGCCGCTCGCACCCATGATCGTTGTCGAAGGCGATTGCGTCGGCGCGGCTGCTGGCGCAGGCGCCGCTGGCGTTGCAATGGTCGCAGCCGCGATCGCTGCGGTGTGCTGGGTTGGCGCGGCTGCCGGCTCGGCTTGCGCCAATGCACCGCGCCGCGCCGAAAGAGAGTCGACATCACGGCGAAGATCCGCAATGTCCCGCGCCTGTTGCCGTGCGACAAAACCCAGCCACGCCAGGGCCGCACCCGCCAGCGCACCGAAGCCTTCAGCCCACAAACCGCCGACGATCGCACCGGCAACCATGGCGAAGATTCGCAGCAAGGCAGCGCTCCTGAAATTCGCGAGGTGCCGACTCTAGCAGCGCAACCGCGCGGCAAACCCCTGCGCGCAGTGCATGCATCCTCGCGAATTCGCAAAATCCCCGACTAAACTCATGCAAACCCGGCTGACATGGCCCGCTGCCGCGCCTAGCATCGCGCCACCGAATAGAAAAGCAGCGCCTTGTCACGCCGGTGCTGCTTGCCAAGGGGGACCACGTTGCAGGCCACGGACATCCGCCAACCCGACTACTTTCACAAAGTGGTCGACTGCCAATGGGCGTGCCCGGCGCACACCCCGGTTCCCGAATACATCCGGCTCATCGCCGCAGGGCGTTATTCCGATGCCTACATGGTGAACTGGGCGTCGAACGTCTTTCCCGGCATCCTCGGGCGCACCTGTGACCGGCCGTGTGAACCAGCGTGCCGGCGCGGCCGCGTCGAAGAGGCGCAGACGCAGCAGCCCGAGCCGGTGGCGATCTGCAGGCTCAAACGTGTCGCCGCGGACCTGAAAGGCGACATCTCCGAGCGCCTGCCGCGCCTGGCCGCGCTGCGCAATGGCAAGCGCATCGCCTGTGTGGGCGCCGGGCCCGCGGCACTCACCGTGGCGCGCGATCTCGCGCCACTCGGCTACCACGTCACCGTGTTCGATTCCGACGCGAAGGCTGGCGGCATGATCCGCTCGCAGATCCCGCGTTTTCGCTTGCCCGAAGAGGTGATCGACGAAGAAACTGGCTATGTGCTCAAGCTCGGCGTCGAGTTTCGCGGCGGCACGCGCATCGATTCAATGCAGGCCTTGCTCAACGAGAACTGGGACGCCGTGTTCGTCGGCTGCGGTGCGCCGCGCGGACGCGACTTGTCGATTCCCGGGCGCGCCGAGGCCGCGGCAAAAATTCACATCGGTATCGACTGGCTCGCGTCGGTGTCGTTCGGCCACACCACGCACACGGCCAAGCGCGTCATCGTTTTGGGCGGCGGCAACACGGCGATGGATTGTTGCCGCAGCGCAAAGCGCTTAGGCGGCGAAGATGTCAAAGTCATCGTGCGCTCGCCGTTCGAGGAGATGAAAGCCTCGCCTTGGGAGAAGGAAGACGCCGCACACGAAGGCATTCCGATCCTCGACTGCCTGGTGCCGCGCGCGTTCCTGCATGAGAACGGCAGATTGGTCGGCATGACGTTCGAGAAGGTGCGCGCCCAGCGCGATGCGAATGGCAAGCGCCAGCTCGTGCCCACGGGCGAACCAGAACAGCGCTTCGAGTGCGATGACGTGCTCGTCGCCGTCGGCCAGGAAAACGCCTTTCCCTGGATCGAACGCAACTGCGGCCTTGTTTTTAACGACTCGGGCATGCCCGTCATCGACGAAGTGACGCTGCAAGCAAGCCTGCCGAACGTCTTCTTCGGGGGTGACGCGGCTACGGGTCCGAAGAACATCATCTGGGCCGTCGCGCAAGGCCATGCCGCGGCGATTTCGATCGACAAATTCCTGCACGGCGAAAACGTGCACGAGCGCCCGGCGCCCGGCGTGACGCTGGTGTCGCAGAAGATGGGCATCCACGAGTGGAGTTACGACAACTCGGTCGCGCCCGACCTGCGCCACAAAGTGCCGTGGCGCGACGTGAACCAGTCGTTGCGCAACATCAAGGTCGAAGTCGAACTCGGCTTTGACGCAGCGACAGCGTGGAAAGAGGCGCAGCGCTGCCTGAACTGCGATGTGCAAACCGTGTTCACGACCGGTCAATGCATCGAGTGCGATGCCTGCGTCGACATCTGCCCCACCGACTGCATCACGTTCACTCGCAACGGCACCGAGGTCGACTTGCGCACACGGCTACGCGCGCCGGCACGCCAGGCGGATCAGGCGCTGTATGTGTCGGACACCCTGAAAACGGGTCGGGTCATGATCAAGGACGAAGACGTGTGCCTGCACTGCGGCCTGTGCGCCGAACGCTGCCCGACGGGCG
>JANOLJ010000410.1:0-12460 GCA_031419715.1 Burkholderiales bacterium
CGAAGATTGCGTTCGCGACCGATCGCGGCCCCGTCGGAGACGACGAGATCTTCGTCATGAACGCCGACGGCAGCGGCCAGACGAACTTGACCAACACCATCTCGTATGACCAGGGCCCTGCCTGGTCGCCCGACGGCGCGAGCATCGCGTTCGACAGCGATTCATATGGTCATCCAGCTCCACCACCACCGCCACCGCCACCGCCACCGCCACCACCACCGCCACCGCCACCGCCACCGCCACCGCCTCCGCCACCGCCTCCGCCACCGCCACCGCCGCCACCGCCACCGCCTCCGCCACCGCCACCGCCACCGCCGCCACCGCCTCCGCCACCGCCACCGCCACCGCCACCGCCACCACCACCACCACCACCACCACCGCCGGCACCGGCACCGGCACCAGTAGCGCCGAAGGCCGAGGCGCCGCCACCGGCGGCCCCGCCCAAGGCTCCCGTGCCTGCGGCAGTGGCGACAACTGGCGAAGCTGGCGGCATGCTGGAGTCGCTGATGGACGACAACCCCTGGGCGCTCGCCGGGGGGGCGGGTCTGGTGGCGCTGCTCGCCGGGTTTGGCATTTATCGCCTGACCAAGCGCGGCCGCAAGGACAACCGCGAAACCTCGTTCCTGGAAAGCCGCCTCCAGCCCGATTCATTCTTCGGCGCCAGCGGCGGCCAGCGCATCGACACGCGCGAAGCCGGTGCGGCTTCGTCGTCGATGAGCTATTCGTTGAGTCAGCTCGACGCCATCGGCGACGTCGATCCAGTGGCCGAGGCCGACGTCTATCTCGCTTATGGCCGCGACTTGCAGGCCGAGGAAATCCTGAAGGAGGCGATGCGCAGCAACCCGGATCGCCTGGCGATTCGAACCAAGATGCTTGAGGTCTACGCGAAGCGCCGCGACACCAAGGGCTTCGAACTGCTCGCTTCCCAACTGCACTCCTTGACGCGTGGCGAGGGCGAAGATTGGGCCAAGGCCCAGGAGATGGGTCTTGAGATCGATCCAGAGAACCGGCTCTATCAGCCCGGAGGTGCGCCGCAGCGCGCTTCCGGCGCAGCAGGCCCGATGGACGAGCCACTGGGGGCGAGCACGATGCCGCAGTCGGTGTTGCCATCGGCGGCAGGCTTCGGCCGTTCGAGTGGCGGTTTCGGTGACAGCGCCGGGATTGATCTTGACCTCGACATGACAGGCCAGAACCAGGCCAAGACGGTGCCTGGGACGGCCTACCACCCGCAGGCTGCAAGTGGCGCTGCCAGCGGTCGCACGGGTGACACGATCAAACTCGAACCTGCCCCGGCCATGCGGGCCGATCCCCCCGGCGCGCCACCGCCCCCCAGCGGCACGATCTCGCGGCCGATGGAATTCGACCTGTCCAGCATCACGCTCGATCTCGACGCACCGCCAGCGCCTTCGCCGCGCGCGGCCGGCGCCAAGGGCGAGCCCGCGAAACCGCGTGACTCGGGATTCTCTGATCTCGAACTGCGTCTGGACAGTGACGATGGCGAGGGCGATCCCATCGCCCGCAAGCTTGAGCTTGCCGAGGCCTTCAGCCAGATCGGCGACATCGAAGGCGCGCGCGAGTTGTTGCAGGAAGTGATCGCTCACGCTGAGGGGTCAACTCGCAGCAAGGCCGAAAGCATGCTCGGCGCATTGAACTGATGGCCGTGCGCCGAGAGACCGAGAGTCTTCGGCCGCCTGCTGGCGCGCGGCTCGGGCACGCTCAAAAAACTCTCAGTCGCTGAGCGCCAGCTCGGCGTCGCAGGAGCATCTGGTGCGGATCGCCCTGGGGGTGAGTTACCGCGGCTGCGGCTACTTGGGGTGGCAAAGCCAACCCAGTGGCAACACGGTGCAAGACCGGCTGGAAGCGGCGCTTGCCCAGTTCGCCGGCGCGAGTCTGCGCACGATTTGCGCCGGTCGCACCGACACCGGCGTACACGCGCTGAACCAGGTGCTGCACTTCGACACCGAGATCGCGCGCGATCCGGTGTCGTGGGTGCGCGGCACGAACCGCTACCTGCCGCGCGACATTGCCGTTCAATGGTGCCGCATCGTCGGTGCGCAATTCCATTCACGCGCCAGTGCACGCGGGCGGCGCTACGCCTATCTCTTGCTGGAGTCGCCGGTGCGTCCGGCCTTGGAGTGGGGAAGTGCGGGTTGGAGTTTTCGCGCCCTGGATGGCCAGACGATGCGCGATGCGGCGCGTCGCTTGGTCGGCGAACATGACTTCAGCGCGTTTCGCTCGTCGCAATGCCAGGCCAAGTCGCCGGTGAAAACGCTGCGGTCCATCCGCGTCACGCAGCACGGCGTCTACTGGCGCTTTGACTTCGACGCCAGCGCGTTCCTGCACCACATGGTGCGCAATGTCATGGGTTGCCTGGTCGCGGTGGGGACGGGTTCGCGCGATGCCGATTGGCTCGCCGAAGTCCTTGCGTCGCGAGATCGCGCGCTCGCCGCACCTACGTTCTCCGCTGACGGTCTGTACTTTCTCGGCCCGTACTACGATGCCGAGATCAACCTGCCCGACCGCACCCCCGCCATGGACTGGCTGGTTGGAGCCGCCACAATGCCCCAATGACGCAGCGAACCCGAATCAAGATTTGCGGCCTGACGCGCGAGGCGGACGTCGAATGCGCCGTGCAGTCCGGTGCCGACGCCGTGGGTTTCGTGTTCTACCCGGGCAGCCCCAGGTACGTGGCCGTCGCGCGGGCGAGTGAGCTGGCCCAACGCCTGCCGCCCTTCGTGACGCCCGTCGGCTTGTTCGTCAACGCCTCCGAGCGCGACATCGAAGCTGCCGTGGCGGCGGTGCCGCAACTCGTACTGCAGTTCCATGGCGACGAGACGCCGCAGGCATGCGAACGCGTTGGCCGGCCCTACATTCGCTGCGCGCGCATGCGAGCGGGCTTCGATTTGCTAGACTTCGCCGCGTCTTATGCTGGTGCCCAGGCGGTTTTGCTTGACACGTTCGTCGAGGGCTTTGGCGGCAGTGGAAAGGTTTTCGATTGGTCTCTCGTTCCGCCCAACGTTCCCCGTCCGGTCGTTTTGTCTGGTGGGTTGCATGCCGCAAATGTGGGCGAGGGCATCGCGCGGGTACGGCCTTGGGCCGTTGACGTCAGCTCCGGCGTCGAATCCGCCAAGGGCATCAAGGATGCCGAGGCGGTACGCCGGTTTTGCGAGGCAGTGCGTGAGGCCGATGCCCGCGCCAGCGCCGCGCCCGCCTGAACCCTTTGCCCCTTTTTTGCCCCTTTGCGAGACCATCGTGAACTACCAGCAACCTGATTCGACTGGCCACTTCGGCCCCTATGGCGGCACCTTTGTCGCTGAAACCCTGATCCACGCGATCGACGAACTCAAGCGCGTCTATGCCGAGGTGCGCGAAGACCCGGCGTTCATGGCCGAGTTCCGCTCCGAGCTGCGCCATTTCGTCGGCCGGCCGAGCCCGGTGTACCACGCCGCGCGCCTGAGCCGCGAGACCGGTGGCGCGCAGATTTATCTGAAGCGCGAAGACCTGAACCACACCGGCGCGCACAAGGTGAACAACACGATAGGCCAGGCGATGCTCGCGCGGCGCATGGGCAAGCCGCGCGTCATCGCCGAAACGGGGGCTGGCCAGCATGGCGTGGCCACGGCGACGATTTGCGCGCGCTACGGCCTGGAGTGCGTGGTCTACATGGGCAGCGAAGACATCAAGCGCCAGTCGCCCAATGTGTACCGCATGCACCTGCTCGGCGCCACCGTGGTGCCGGTGGAAAGCGGCTCGAAGACGCTGAAAGACGCGCTCAACGAAGCGCTGCGCGACTGGGTGACGAACGTCGAGAACACGTTTTACATCATTGGCACCGTGGCCGGCCCGCACCCTTACCCGATGATGGTGCGCGATTTTCAGCGCGTCATCGGCGACGAATGCATCGTGCAGATGCCCGAGATGATCGGCCGCCAACCCGACGCCGTGCTCGCCTGCGTGGGCGGGGGCAGCAACGCGATGGGGCTGTTCTATCCGTACATCGAACATGCGGGTACGCGGCTGATCGGCGTGGAGGCCGCGGGGCAGGGCCTCGCCAGCGGCAAACACGCGGCCTCGCTCAGCGCCGGCTCGCCGGGCGTGCTGCACGGCAACCGCACCTACCTGCTGCAAGACGCGAACGGCCAGATCACGGAAACGCACTCCGTGTCGGCGGGGCTCGACTATCCCGGCGTCGGCCCGGAGCACGCGTACCTGAAAGACATCGGCCGTGCCGAGTACGTGAGCATCACCGACGACGAGGCGCTCGAGGCCTTTCATCGCCTGTGCCGCACCGAAGGCATCATCCCCGCGCTCGAATCGAGCCATGCCGTCGCCTATGCAATGAAACTCGCCGCGACGATGCGGCCCGACCAGCACCTGCTCGTCAACTTGTCGGGGCGTGGTGACAAGGACATCGGCACCGTGGCGGACCTGTCGGGCGCCGAGTTCTACTGCCGGCCGTCGTGCCGCGGCCAGACCGTCAAGGGCGGCGAAGCCACGTTGGGGGTGGCGCGATGAGCCGCATTGCCGCGACCTTCGCGCAACTGCAAAAGCGCGGCCGCAAGGCGCTCATTCCCTACATCGCGGCGGGCGATCCCTACCCCGAGGCCACCGTCGAGGTGATGCGCGCCATGGCCCATGCTGGAGCCGACCTGATCGAACTGGGCGTGCCATTCTCCGACCCGATGGCCGACGGCCCCGTGATCCAGAAGGCGGCAGAGCGCGCCCTGGCCAAGGGCATCGGCATGCCCCAGGTACTGGGCTATGTGCGCGAGTTCCGCTTGCATGACGCCACCACACCCGTCGTGCTGATGGGTTATGCGAACCCGATCGAGCGCTATGGCGTGGACCGCTTCATTGCCGATGCGCAGGCTGCCGGTGTGGACGGCGTGCTGGTCGTGGACTATCCGCCCGAGGAATGCGAAGCCTTCACCGGCAAGATGAAGCTCGCCAAGCTCGATCCCATCTTCCTGCTCGCACCGACCTCGACCGACGCGCGCATCGCCAGTGTGGCGCGCGCCGCGAGCGGTTTCATCTACTACGTTTCGCTCAAAGGCGTGACGGGCGCGGGCCACCTCGACGTTGCGGCCGTGGCGGCGGCGATGCCGCGCATTCGGGCGCATGTCAAACTCCCCGTCGGTGTGGGCTTTGGCATTCGCGACGGGCGCACCGCGCGGGCCGTGGCCGAGGTGTGCGACGCGGTCGTCATCGGCGCGGCGCTGGTTCAAAATCTCGAAACGCGAACGCGCGACAATGTGGCGGCAGGCGCGGCCGAATTCATCGCATCGATCCGCGCCGCGCTTGATGCATAACCCAGAAGGATCCGGCATATGAGTTGGCTCGAGAAACTGCTGCCGTCGAAGATTCAACCCACCGATCCGAGCGAACGCCGCACGGTTCCGGAAGGGTTGTGGATCAAGTGCCCGGCGTGCGAGACGGTGCTGTACAAGACCGACCTCGAACAGAACGTCAATGTCTGCCCGAAGTGCGGGCAGCACCACAGAATCGCCGCGCGTTCCCGACTGGATGCCTTTCTCGATGCCGAAGGGCGCTATGAAATCGGCCAGGAAGTGCTGCCCGTCGATGCGCTGAAATTCAAGGACAGCCGCAAGTACCCGGAGCGCTTGCGCGACGCGCTCGAAACGACAGGCGAGACCGATGCGCTTGTTGTGATGGGAGGCGCGGTGCTGAGCATTCCCATCGTCGCCGCTTGCTTCGAATTCGACTTCATGGGCGGCTCGATGGGCTCGGTGGTGGGAGAGCGTTTCGTGCGCGGCGTCGAGACCGCCTGCGAGCAAAAGACCCCGTTCATCAGCTTTGCCTCCACCGGCGGCGCGCGCATGCAGGAAGGCCTGCTCAGCCTGATGCAGATGGCCAAGACGAACGCCTCGTTGACGCGCCTGGCGAAAGCCAAGCTGCCTTACATCAGCGTGCTCACCGACCCGACGATGGGCGGCGTGTCGGCGAGCTTTGCGTTTGTCGGCGACGTGGTGATGGCCGAACCCAAGGCGTTGATAGGTTTTGCCGGGCCACGCGTCATCGAGAGCACGGTACGCGAGAAGCTTCCCGAAGGGTTTCAGCGCGCCGAATTCCTGCTCAAGACGGGCGCGATCGACATGATCGTGGATCGTCGCGAAATGCGCGCCACGGTGGCACGCGCGATCGCGATGCTGCAGCGCCTCAGCTCCGACGCGATGGCCTGATTGCTGGTGAACCTGCTGGTGAACCTGCCGGTGAACCCGCCCGTGCCCCCGCCCGTGACCCAGCCCGTGACCCAGCCCGTGCCCCCGCCCGTGACCCAGGCCGTGACCCAGGCCGTGACCCAGCCCGTGCCCCCGCCCGTGCCCGCGCATTTCACTCGCTGAGTGGACCCCCCCTCAACTCAAGCGCCCGCGCTGCCCACCACGCTCGACGCCTGGCTGGCGCGCTGCGAACGCCTGCACGCCAAGGACATCGACCTGTCGCTTGAGCGCGTGCAGGTCGTCAAGGAACGCCTGGGACTGCGCTTCAACATTCCGGTCATCACCGTCGCCGGAACGAACGGCAAGGGCTCGACCTGTGCGATGTTGGAAGCGATCGCGCTCGCCGCGGGCTACCGCGTGGCGGCGTACACCAGCCCGCACCTGGTGCACTTCGAGGAGCGCTGCAGGATCGGCGGGAAAAGTGTCGTGGCGTCATCGTTGCTCGAACACTTCGAAGCTGTGGAAGACGCACGCGGCGAGTGGGCACTGACCTCTTTCGAGTTCACCACGCTCGCCATCCTGCGCCTTCTGTCCAGAACACCGCTCGATCTGGTGATTCTCGAGGTCGGCCTGGGCGGGCGTTTCGACGCCGTCAATGCCATCGATGCCGACTGCGTCATCATCACCAGCATCGATATCGACCACACCGAATTCCTCGGCACCACGCGCGAAGCGATCGGCTTCGAGAAAGCCGGCGTGATGCGTGCGGGCAAGCCGGCGATCGTCAGCGACCCGGTGCCGCCGAACAGCTTGATCGGGCATGCGGCGAGCATCGGCGCCGAGCTGCGCTGCATCGGCCGTGACTTCAACTACAGCGGCGACGCGCAGCAGTGGAACTGGGCTGGCCGCGGCCAGCGCTACACCGGCCTGGCCTACCCGGCATTGCGCGGCGCGAACCAACTGCTCAATGCAGCGGGCGTGCTCGCCGCGTTCGAGGCCTTGCGCGACGTGCTTCCGGTGTCGGCGCAAGCCGTGCGCAGCGGGCTCGCGCAAGTCGAGCTGCCGGGGCGGTTTCAGATCGTTGCCGGCCGGCCGACACTGGTGCTCGACGTGGCGCACAACCCGCACGCCGTGGCCGCGCTTACGCACAACCTGGATCGCATGGGCTTCCACCCGCGCACCCACGCCGTGTTCGGCGCGATGCGCGACAAGGACATCGCGGCGATTCTGGAGCGCATCGCCCCCGTGATCGACACCTGGTACTTCACCGATCTGCCCACACCGCGCGCGGCACGCGCGAGTGATCTCGAGCGCGCCTATCGCGAAAGCTTGGCAGCGGCGCAGCCGCATGCCAAGACGGTGCTGTCTTCCTGCCATGCCGACCCCGCGCAGGCGCTTGCCGCAGCGCTTCATGCGGCGGACCCCGCTGATAGAATCGTCGTCTTTGGATCGTTCTACACCGTGGGTGGCGTGCTGAAGAACGGTTTGCCTCGGCTGGGCGGAACACATTCCATCTGAACCGGCTGAGCGGCGCGACCCGAATTCTGTCCGTGCATGCTGATGTTCGCGTGCAACGGCCACACTGAAGCGCAGCGCATTCGCAAACGAGACGAAACCCAGCGATGGCCCAATCGAAATCGGCTTCGGTCGACACTGTGCAAGAGGCGCGCACCAAGGCGCGGCAGCGCCTGATCGGCGCTGTGGTGCTGCTGCTCGTGGGCATCATCGGTTTTCCGCTCGTCTTCGAAACCCAACCCCGGCCGATCCCGGTGGACGTGACGATCACGATTCCTCGCAAAGACGCAGCGCCTGCGCTGCAGACGCCCGCGCCTCGCGCCGCACCGGCTGCCAGCGCACCTTTGCCGGTGGCCGCGAGTTCCGGCGTCGCGCCGCGCGAGGAAACTGCCGCGGCCGTCAGCCCGCCGGTTCCCGCACGCCCCGCGGCAACGCCCACACCCACACCCACACCCACACCCACACCAAAACCAAGCGCAACACCCACACCGAGTGCAGCGCCAGCCGCACAAAATTCCGCAGCTCCAAGCGCTGCCGCGGAAACCCCAGGTCGATTCGTCGTTCAAGTCGGTGCGTTTGCCGATGCTGCCGCCGCGCAAACGGTGCGCGCCCGGGCGGACAAGCTTGGCTTGAAAACCTACACGCAAGTGGCAGAAACGGCGGCGGGAAATCGGGTTCGCGTTCGCATTGGCCCGTTCAACAATCGCGAGACCGCCGAGCAGGCGGCCGCGAAGGCCAAGGCGGGAGGATTGAGCGCCGTGGTGCTCACGCTATGAAGGTGGTCAGGTGAACATGGCGCTGTGGCTCGACCTGTCGCTTGTGGCGGCGATGGTGATTTCACTGATCATCGGCATCGTGCGCGGGTTGGTGTTTGAGATGCTGTCGGCGATCGGCTGGATTGCCGCCTACTTTGGCGCGCAATGGTTGGCGCCCAGTCTGGTGTCCTACATCCCTGCCGCGGTATCGGGCCCCGGGTTGAGGCATGGCAGTGCATTTGTCGCGACGTTCATCGTCGTCCTGCTGATCTGGAGCTTGGTGTCGCGCGTGCTGCGCATGTGGGTGCGGGGCTCGCCGATGAGCAGGTCTGACCGGATACTCGGCGCGGGCTTCGGGCTGGCGCGCGGCGTGGTGCTGCTGCTCGCGGTGGCCACCGTGATTCGGCTCACGCCGCTGTCTGAATCTGTGGCGTGGCGCGAATCCACTGGCGCAGGGTGGCTGAACGCCGCGCTGCGTGGGCTCAAGCCGATGTTGCCGGCCGAGATCTCGCGCCACCTTCCGGCCTGACACGCAGTACCCAGCGCCAACGACCCGAGGTCATCACCATGTGCGGCATCGTCGGCGTCATCGCCAAAGACCCGGTCAATCAGCTGATCTACGACGCGCTGCTGTTGCTGCAGCATCGCGGGCAAGACGCGGCGGGCATCGTGACGATGCAGGGCACGAAGTGCTTCATGCACAAGGCGCGCGGCATGGTGCGCGATGTGTTTCGCACGCGCAATATGCGCAGCCTGGTCGGCACAGTGGGCATCGGCCAGGTGCGCTACCCCACGGCCGGCAACGCCTACAGCGAGGAAGAAGCGCAGCCGTTTTACGTGAACGCGCCGTTCGGCATCGTGCTCGTGCATAACGGAAACCTGACGAACGCGACGGCGCTCAAGAGCGAGTTGATCTCAGTCGATCGGCGCCACATCAACACCGAGAGCGACACCGAAGTCCTGATCAACGTGCTCGCGCACGAGTTGCAAAGCGCCGCGCAAGGCGTCTCGCTCACGCCCGACGCCGTGTTCCAGGCGGTGCGCGCGGTGCACAAGCGGCTCAAGGGTTCTTACGCCGTTGTCGCGCTGATCGCCGGCCACGGCCTGCTCGCGTTTCGCGACCCGTTTGGCATACGCCCCTTGTGCTTCGGCCAAGGCGTGGGCGCCACAGGGCCTGAGCTGATGGTGGCCAGCGAATCGGTGGCGATCGAAGGCACAGGCCACACCGTGACGCGCGACGTGGCACCCGGCGAAGCGATTTTTGTCGATCTGCAGGGCGGGCTTCACGCACGCCAGTGCGCCGACCACCCGAGCCTGAACCCGTGCATGTTCGAGTTCGTTTACCTGGCGCGGCCGGATTCCGTGATGGACGGCGTGTCGGTCTACCAGGCGCGCCTGAACCTGGGCGAGACGCTCGCGCAGCGCGTCATCTCGACGATGCCGCCCTCCGACATCGATGTCGTGATACCGATCCCGGAGTCGAGCCGCCCGTCGGCGATGCAGCTCGCCCAGCGCATCGGCAAGCCCTATCGCGAGGGCTTCGTGAAGAACCGCTATGTAGGCCGCACCTTCATCATGCCGGGCCAGGGCGTGCGCGCGAAGTCGGTGCGGCAAAAGCTCAACGCGATCGGCGTCGAATTCAAGGGGCGCAATGTGTTGCTCGTGGATGATTCCATCGTGCGCGGCACGACGTCCAAGGAAATCATCCAGATGGCCCGCGACGCCGGTGCGCGCAAGGTCTATATGGCGTCGGCCGCGCCGCCGGTGCGCTACCCCAATGTGTACGGCATCGACATGCCCACGCACTCGGAACTGATTGCGCACAACCGCAGCGTCGAAGAAATCCGCCAGTTCATCGGCGCGGACGCATTGATTTACCAGGATGTGGCGGCGATGAAGCGCATCGTCGCGGCGCTGAACCCGGCGATACGCGGCTTCGAGGCGTCTTGTTTCGATGGCGTCTACGTCACGGGCGATGTGACAGCCGATGATTTCGCGACGATGGCGGCGCAGCGAAGCGCGCAGGGCAACGAAGAAGACAGCGCCGATCGAAGCCGCCTGGCGCTGCAAAGCGCCACGGAACAGGGCCCCTGATGCGCCGCGTTCGCACCCGCATCGCGCCATCACCCACCGGGTTCCTGCATCTGGGCACGGCGCGCACGGCGTTGTTCTCCTGGGCGTTCGCGCGCCACCACGGCGGAGACTTCATCCTTCGCATCGAAGACACCGACGAAGCGCGATCGACGCAAGAGGCGGTGGACCAGATCATCGCGGCGATGCAATGGCTGCGCCTGGACTATGACGAAGGCCCTTTTTTCCAGATGCAGCGCCTGGATCGCTACCGCGAAGTGATAGTCCAGATGCTCGTGCAGGGCACGGCGTACCGCTGCTATTGCTCGCCGCGGGAGCTGGACGCGATGCGCGAGGCGCAGCGTGCGCGCGGCGAAAAACCGCGCTATGACGGGCGCTGGCGTCCCGAGCCCGGCAAGACCTTGCCCGCGGCGCCTGCCGGCGTGGCCCCCGTGGTGCGCTTCAAGAACCCGCACTCGGGCGCGGTGACCTGGAACGACATGGTCAAGGGCACGATCAGCATCAGCAACGACGAACTCGACGATCTCATCATCGCCCGGCCGGCACCAGATGGCGTGGCGAACCCGAGCGCCGTGGGCACGCCCACCTACAACTTCTGCGTCGTCGTCGACGACTGGGACATGAACATCACGCATGTCATTCGCGGCGACGATCATGTGAACAACACGCCGCGCCAGATCAACATCCTGCGTGCACTGGGCGCCGAGTTCCCCGAATACGGCCATGTGCCGATGATCCTGGGCCCGGACGGCGACAAGCTTTCGAAACGCCACGGCGCGGTCAGCGTGACGCAGTATGAAGACGCCGGCTACCTGCCCGACGCGATGGTCAACTACCTGGCGCGCTTGGGCTGGAGCCATGGCGACGACGAACTGTTTGACCGCGAGCAGTTGCTGCGCTGGTTCGACGGCAAGCACCTGGCACGCAGCCCCGCGCAGTGGGACGTGGCGAAACTGAACTGGGTGAATGCCCAGTTGCTGAAGAAGGTCGAGCTTGCATCGCTGGTGCCGCTGTTGGCCGCGCAATTGATGCGCCGCAGTTTGACGGTGCCCACCGACGCGCCCCTTGAGGGCATGTGCGCCCTGTTCCGCGAGCGCTGCGCCACGACGGTCGAGCTGGCCGACTGGCTGGCCATGTACTTCGCCGAGGTCGCACCCAGCGCCGAGGATCGCGCGGCGCACGTCACGCCGCTGGTTCAGCCGGCGCTGAGCTCGCTGGCCGACGCCTTGGTGGCCGTGCCCTGGGACAAGGCGTCGATCGCCCAGGCGATCAAGACCGTGCTCGCCGCGCACGCGCTGAAAATGCCGCAGCTTGCGCACGCGGTGCGCGTCCTGGTGTGCGGGCGTGCGCAAACGCCCGCGATAGATGCGGTGCTCGAACTGTTCTCCCGCGAAGTGGTGCTCGAGCGTTTGCGGCGCGTCTGAAAACGCTGGCTATAATTCCGCTCTTTCCCGAATTGCGCTGGCTGCATTTCGAGTTTGTCGGGGGTATAGCTCAGCTGGGAGAGCGCTTGCATGGCATGCAAGAGGTCAGCGGTTCGATCCCGCTTACCTCCACCAACAAGCTCGGGTGATGCAGCGCAATGAAGGTAGAAAAGTTTTCCTGTCCCCTTCGTCTAGAGGCCTAGGACACCACCCTTTCACGGTGATTACAGGGGTTCGAATCCCCTAGGGGACGCCAACACGGCGGGCGCGAGTCAACTCGCGGCCCGCTTCGCCAGAGAGACAGAGCAGACCTGCAAGAACATGGAGTGGTAGTTCAGTTGGTTAGAATACCGGCCTGTCACGCCGGGGGTCGCGGGTTCGAGTCCCGTCCACTCCGCCAATTAGCAAGCAAACACGGGCCTTCGCGGCCCGTGTTTCGTTTCTACCTACCGCTCTACTTGCATTGAGCACCATGCCTTGCTGGTGGTGTTCGACG
>JANOLJ010000411.1:0-7774 GCA_031419715.1 Burkholderiales bacterium
GGGTACGTCGTCTTGCTCACTCTCTCAAACGGGATATCGGCCCCGCGGCTGCAAGCCGCTGGGCCGATTCCAGCGCGCCACGCCGTTGGCTCCAGTTCGCCTCAAACGTTAGGCCGATGAATTCGGACCTATAGACGCCACTACGACGCGTATATACACTCCGCGCATGGGGTTCACTTGGTCAGAAGTGAAGCGGGCCGCGAACCTGAAAGCCCACGGGCTCGACTCCGTTGACGCCCCACGCGTCTTTGAAGGGCTCACCTACACCTTTGCAGATGACCGGTTCTCCTACGGTGAGCAGCGCTTCGTCACATTGGGGCTGCTGGCCGGCGCTCCCGGCTCAGTCATTCATACGGAGACCGAAAATGAAATCCGCGTCATCTCGTTCCGCAAAACAACCAGCCGTGAAACAGATATCTGCTTCGCACAAATCCAAAACTGATTGGGCTCGCCTCAGAACGAGCACTAAGCCAGCGTCCGCCACCAAGGAACATCCCGAGGCTGACATGCACCACATCGTACAGGGTGTGGTTCGGCGCGGGCTGAAGCCATTGCCCTCGAAAGCATCAATTTCGCTGCGTGTCGACCACGACGTCTTGGAGTGGTTCAAAGCACAGGGGCCTGGCTACCAAACTCGCATCAATACGGTCTTGAGAGCATTTCGCGATGCATCTGTATAGCCTGGTGGTCAAGCAGACTAACTCCGGGCTGCGCCCTCCGCGCGCGCCTTACCTCACACGTTAGAGGCTCCCCGGCCGGCTCAAGTTCGAAGTGCAACACCTGCGCCAGTGCAATGCGCGAGCCATCAACTCAACCCCTGAAAGCAGCGACCCATGCCAACGATTTACGAGAAGCGAACTTACTCCGTCACGGTGGGCCAAATGTCGGAGGTCATGCGCCTGTATTCCACTCAGGGATGGCCCGCGCTGGAGGCGGGTGGCTTCGCCAAGAACTGCGTCGGCTACTTCGTCAGCGACACCGGTGAGCTGCATCAGCTCATCCACTTGTGGCGCTTCGAGAGTGACGACGACCGGCGCGCATTCTGGAAACGGCTTTTCGAGAATGCGGAGTTCATGGCCTTCGCCAAGCAACTTCGGCCGCTCGTCAAGTCGCAGGTGAACCAGTTGTTGTTGGCCGCGCCCTGGGGAACGCATCCGTAGTGCACGGTCTGGCAGCCTCTTGCGGCGTCGGCGCTCAGCCCCTCACTGCCAGCGCCAGGTCCAGATTGCGTCGAGCGAGTTGTCGAGCCCCGATTGCGCGCGCAGCGTCAGGCGCTGGGCGACGCGGTAGATGAGTTGCCAATTGCCGGTGGTCGCGTTCAGGCTGCGTTCGTAGCCGACGTACCAGCGCCGTGAGAGTTGTTTGCCCAGCGACACGACGGTCTCGCGCACTTCGCCTTCGGTCTGGCGGAATGACACTTCGTCCAGGCCGACGGCGCTGATGAGCTGATCCGTCGGGCCGCTGCCCTCACCGGCGAGCAGCCCGATCACGGCGCGCTGCAGCAGCGCGGTGTCGGCGCGGCCCAGGCCGTCTGACGGGCGGCCGAGCACGAGCCAAGAAAGTTTGTCGATGTCGGCCATCTCGGGGTCGCTGAAGAGCCGCACGCGCGGGTTCAGTGCGGTGCCGGTGACGGCCACGCCGACCGTCTGTTCCAGGTTCGGCCGGGTCGCGATGATGTCCAGCCGCGGGTTCTCGGCGGGCCCGATGAAGGTGAGCTCGCCGCGCTCGATGCTCAGCTTTTGGCCGTAGGCTGCGTAGGTGCCGCTGAAGGTGCTCACCGTGCCGTCAACCGCCAGTCTGCCGCCTGGCGTTGTCAGGCGCAGGTTGCCGCGCAACTTCGTGTCCAGGCCGCGGCCGCGCACCCGCAGTTGCTCGCCCAGGGCCACCTGCAGGTCGATCGCCACATTGCGCGGCGGCGCGCGGGGCGGCCCCGGCCCCGGCCCCGTTCCCGTTCCCGTTCCCGTTCCCGTTCCCGTTCCCGTTCCCGCCGCCGGCTCTTGCTCGGCGGCGCCGGGGCGCGCGGTGAAACGCACGTCGTCGGCCAGGCTTGGCGCGTCGCCGCGGGTGAAGTCGATCAGCCCTTCATCGAGGTTGAAGCGCCCTTGCAGCTTCACTGCCGCCGCGGTCAGTTCGAGCTTGGCGTTGCCGCTGGCGACGATGCGCCTGTCCACTCGACCCAGCAGTTGGAACTTCGTCGCCGTGAGCTGCAATTGCGCGTTCGGTGTCTCCCCGAGGTTGGCACCGCCCTCAAGGCGAATCGTGCCGCCGCCGGCCTGGGCTTCGAAGCGCTCGATGCGGGCGTTCGCGCCTTGCAGTTTGATGTCGACCTCGCCGTCGGTCACGTTCACGCCTTCTACGAGGTTGCGCACGCCGATCTGCGTGCCTCGAATCTGCCCGGTGTATTCGGGCGCGCCCAGGCGCCCGCCGATCACCGCGCTGGTTTGCAGGCTGCCGGCCAGGCGCCAGCCCGGCGGCACCCAGGCGCCCCAGGTGCCGAGGTTCGCGACACGCGCCTGGATCACGCCTTGGATCGGCGTGTCGGCGTCGGGCAAGAATCGAGGCGCGGCGACGCGCGCCGTCACCGCGCCCGCAGCTTCGCCGAGGGTCTTGCCGGCCAGTGCCTGAGAGAAGCTCCACACACCGTCTTTCGCGAGCAGCGCCAGGCGCAGGTCGGTGAGCTGCAGGGCCTGGGTTCCCGTTTCGTCGCTGATGCTGAGGTCGCCATCGGTGCGGCCCAGAACGATGTCGGCGTTGAAGGTGGGGGCGCTGCGAATCAGCACCTGCCCGCCGACGCGCAGATCACCGCGCCAGCCCAGCCCAGGTTGGGCGCGCGCCAGCAGCGGCGCGACGGCAATCGGTTCGATCTCGGCCTTGATGTCGAACTGCGCCGCGGTAGAGGGTGTCGCGGCGCTCACGGACAGTTGCTGCCAACGCAGTGTGGTGCCGAGCAGCTCGCCCCGGCCGGGCTGGGCCTCGACGCCAGCCGGCGTGCGTGCGTCGCCGGTCTGCACGGCCAATGCCACGTCTTGCAGGCGCAGCAGCGGTGCTGCGCCCTTCGTGTTGCCGCGCACATCGAGGGCGCGCAGCGTGCCCTGCCAGCGCGGCGCCGCGCCTTCGCTGACGGGCGCCAGCCCGCCGCGCGCGTCGAGCTGCAGCAGCGTCGTTGGCCGGGGCAGTTCGTCCGCGGCGCTTTTGCCGAGCAGAAAATCGGTCCAGGCCGGCGGCGCGGCGTTCAGTGCGGCGCGAACTTCAATCGCATGGGCGCGCGCCGTGCCTTGCAAATTGAGCTGCACGCTTTGCGCCTGTTGCCCCTCCCAGCGCGCGTCGATCAGGCCGAGGTTCAGCTCGAAAGGCGCATCGGGCGCCAAGTCGAAGCTCCAGCGCGCCTGCGCGCGCGCCACGCTTGCCTGGGCGAGGCGCAAGCCGTCGGACTTCAGTTTGCCCTGGCTGCGTAGTTGCGGCCAGCGGCCCTCGATTTTGAAGTTGGCTTCGACACCTCCCGCAGGCGTGGCCCAGCTCGCGGGCAGGGTGGCCAGTGCGCGCAGCGGGGCCAGGCGGGCGAGTTGCGGGGCGTTCAGGTCGACCTCCCAACGATCGGACTGGCCGGCATCTCCGCGCCCCCATTCGCCCTGCGCGGTGGCGCTGTTGCCGGCGAGTTCCACGCGACTTGTGAGGCGGGTGCGTGTGGGCGAGACGTTTTTCAACGCAGCCTCGCCGCGTAGCGCCACGCCCGCGAGTTGGCTGGGTTGCAGCGCCACGCGGGCCTCGCCTTGCAAGGTGGGCAGCCACTCAAGCCAATCGCCCACGCTGGCGGGCGGGGGCGCGTTTGTCGGCAGTGTGAAGGCGAAGTCGGCGTCTCCGGTGAAGCGGTGCGGGCCGCGGCGCCAGGCTGAATCGGGCTCACCCGGAAACCACGGCAGGGGGTCGAAATTGACGAGGTTGCCCTTGCCGTCGATCTGCCAAGGCGCGTTGATGCTGGCGCGCCGCGCCGAGCCGGCCAGGCTGAGTTGCGCGGCGCCGGCCTTGGCCTCGAAGCGGCGCACCTCGATGAGCTGGGCCGAACCTCCCACATCGACCTTCACTTCGACGGCGCGTGCGGCGTCGTTCGCGACTTGGCCCTCAACATCGGCCTTCAGTTCGAATTTGAGCGTCGGCGCGATCTGCCCCGCGAGCGTGAGCGGGCCGCTCAACGTCATCGCCGCCAGACGGGGGTCGAGCACATGCGGTTGCACTCTTGCCAATTGCGCCTTCGCGCTGAAGGCGCCTGCGTTCCACTCGCCGCTGCCTTGAACGCTGCCCGCATCGCGGCCCTCCGCGGCGAGCACGGCACGCAGGTGGGTCAGCTCGAAGCGCCCGCTCGCGCCGGGCTGCGCACGCAGATCAAAAGTGACGCTGCGCACCGGTAACGCGCGCCGATCCCAACGCCCGGGGCGCTCATTGATCAGACTCGTCTGCGCCGTCAAAGTGACCGGCTGGCCAGCCGGCGCGGCAACAGGCGCGATGCGCACCGTGCCCGTCAGCGCGGTGGCCGGCGCATCAGTCAGCAGCGCAGACAGATCGAGCTGATTCGTGCGCGCGTCCAGGCGCGGCAGCGGCCAGGGTGCGAGGGGCGTCACTTCGGCGGTGGCGTCGAGTTGTTGACCTTGGGCCCGCAGTGCCAGCCTGAGGGTGAAGTGCTCAAGTGGGCCCTGGGCGTCCAGGCGCGCTTGCAGGTCCGGGCGCAAGCCGCGTGCCCAGGGCGGGAGATCGACGCGCGGCGCTTGCGCATCGGTGGCTTGCGTGGCTTCGAGATTCAAGCGCAGCGGCAGCGTGGCACCGCTGCCGAGCTGCGCGCTGCCGCTCCATTGCAGTGGACCGACCGCGAAGCGCAATCCTTCGCCGCGCAGCGCCACGCCTTGCGGCGCGCCCACATGCACCCGGCCACTCGCGTCGCGCACGGGGTGGGCTTCGAGACCCGGCAAGACCAGCGTGGCGACGCGCGCGGCGTCGATTTCAACCTCGATGGGCAGGCGCAGATGGATCGGCAACTGCGCTGCCGCGGTGCTCGGCGCCAACTGCACGCTCACGCGCTCGGCCGAGGCTTGCGCCGCGTGGATGCGCAACCAGCTCTGCGGGCCGCCGGGCGACAGGCGCAATGCGGAGGTGCGCAGCGCGTCGATGATGACGCGGTGCTCGCGCGCCGCACCCCAGGAAATGACGATGCGATCGGCACTGAAGCCGTCGAGCAGGCTGCCCTGGAGGTTGCGCGCGTCGACGAAATCCTGATGCGCCAGCGCCCACGCCAAGCCGCGCTGCGTGCCCAGAGTCCAGCTCAGCGTGCCGAGCACGGCGACGGGCAGGATGACGACGATGAGCGTGCCGATGAGCCAGCCCAGCAGGCCGAGGCCGAAACGGCGCCGTGCGCCGGGGCGTGGCGTGTCGGGTGGGCTGGGTTGCGCGGCCATGCCGGTAACGCGCTCTACAGCGCGATGCCCACGCTCAAGTGCAGGCGTGCCTTGCGTACGTCCACACCATACGCCCAGTCGATGCGCAGCGGCCCGACGGGGCTGCGCCAGCGCAGGCCCAGGCCGTAACCGATGGCAGGGTTCAGGGTGTTGAAGTGATCGGCCGCGTTGCCGGCGTCGACGAATGCGGCCCACCACAGCGCGGGCAGGTTTGCCGTGATCGGGCGCGCCACTTCGGCGCTGCTCGTCATCAGCGCACGCCCGCTCGTGACGACACCGCCTCTGATCGGCCCGAGCGTGCGGTAGGCGTAGCCGCGCACTGAGTCGTCGCCTCCGGCGCGAAACAGCAAGGGGTCAGGCAGGCCGGTGCTGTCAGCCGCGTTCAGATGGCCGAGCTCCACATGGCCCGTGCCATACCAGCCCCAACCGAGCGGCTTGTAGCCGGTGAGTCGTATCGTCGCGCGGCTGAACGGTCCGCTGTCGGCGGCGCTGCTGCGTGACCAGCCCCCGCCGACCAGGCCCGAGACCGTCAGCCCATCGGTGGGCAACACGACGCTGTCGACCCGCCGCCAGACACCGCTGAAGTTGAGCGAAATCGCATCGGCCTGTTCGCTGCCCGCGCCGTTGATCAGCTCCGAGCCGAGTACCTCGCCATACACGATGCGATCGATGCGCTGCGAGTCGTAGGCGCGGCCGGCGCGCCAGCGCCAGGAGGTGCGAACCTCGTCCGCGACTTCGAGCTTTTCGTAGCTCCCCGCCAGCAAGTTGCGGTACAGGCCGGGCAGGGTGTGGCTCGTGAGTTCGCCCGACCAACTGCGCGCGTCGCGTCCGAGTTCGACCTTGTTCTTCACGATCGCGTTGACGCCGAATGGGCGGCGGTGCAGGTGTTCGAAGGTGATGCGCTGGCCGGTGTTGTCGCTGTAGCCCACGCCCACCGTGGCCTGCTGCAAGGGCAGTTCACGCACCTGCACCTTCACGGGTGCGGCCGCCGCGTTCGCCGGGTCGGGGTCGACGTCGACGCTCACACCCTCGAACAAGCCAGTCTTGATGAGGCGCTCTTGAAAGTCGAGCAGGCGTTGTTCGCTGTGCGGCGTGCCGACGCTGAATTCGGCAACGTTGCGCACGCTGGACGCCTCGAAGCGCTGCAAGCCCTCGATGCGCAATTCGCCGAAGCGAAACAGCGGGCCGCTGGACAACGTGGCGCGCAGCGTGACCGCGGCTTGCGCTACGTCCACCGCGGCATCGGTGTCAAGCCAGGTGGCGCTGGGGTAGCCATTCGCGCGCAGCCGCGCGAGCGTCTGGTTCTTCGCCGCGGCCCAGGCCGCTTGGCGAAACGGCGCACCGTTGGCCAGCGGCCACTCGCGGCGCAAATCCTCGAAGGTGGACAGCGCCAATGCGTCCTTGCCTTGAACGAGCGATTGCAGTTCGCCCACCGCGTCGAGCACCCAGCCCGACACGGTGACGCGCGGCCCGGGCGTGACGGTGATGCGTACCTGCGGCAGGGCCTGCGCGCCGGGAGCCCGCGTCGCAATTACCTTGGCGGCGAAATAGCCTTCGGTTTCGAGCAAGCCACGCGCCTGTGACGGTGCGGCGGCGATCAGGCGGTCGAGCTCGCCGCTGGTGATGGCCTCGGCGTCGCTCACATTTTGAAATCGCGCCAGGTCGAGGTAGGCGAGCAGCAAAGCGCGCAGTTCCTTGGGCGCGTCGACCTCCAGTTGATACGCGGCCTGGGTCGCAGCAGGCTTTGTCGAGTCCGCGGGAGTGATCGCGCCTTCCGCCGCCTGAGGCGCGTGCAGGGTCAGGGCCAGTGCGAGCCACACGGCGAGCGGCGCGCCGAGCCTCATTTGCTCAGCAGACGCATCGCTCCTTCAAGCCCCGTCAGCGTCAGCGGGAACATGCGCTGGTTCATCAACTGCTGCACCACGGCAATGCTTTGCCGGTAGCCCCACACGCCTTGCGGCTCGGGGTTGATCCAGGCGAATTTGGGGAAGGCATTGGTCAGGCGCTGCAACCATTCGGCGCCCGGCTCTTCGTTGTTGTATTCGACGCTGCCCCCGGGCTGGAGGATCTCGTAAGGGCTCATCGTCGCGTCGCCGACGAAGATGAGTTTGTAGTCTTTGTTGAACTTGCGAATGATGTCCCAGGTGGAGAACTTTTCGCTGTAGCGGCGCCGGTTGTTCTTCCACATGAAGTCATACACGCAGTTATGGAAGTAGAAGAACTCCAGGTGTTTGAACTCGCTCTTCGCGGCGCTGAACAGTTCTTCGGCGCGGTGGATGTGCTCGTCCATCGTGCCGCCCACGTCCATCAGCAGCAGTACTTTCACCTTG
>JANOLJ010000412.1:0-2831 GCA_031419715.1 Burkholderiales bacterium
GTCTTGATGAAGTGCTGCAGGAACAGGAAGGCCGTCTCGCCGGTCTTGATGGGGAAGTTCTGTTGAACCTCCTTGCGTTCCTTGCCGCCAAAGGGCGGGTTGGCCAGGATCACCTCACAACGGTCGCGCTCCTGAATGTCGCTGATGTTCTCAGCCAGCGTGTTGGTGTGAATGACGTTGGGCGCCTCGATGCCATGCAGGATCATGTTCATGATCGCGATCACATAGGCCAGGCTCTTCTTCTCCTTGCCGTAGAAGGTGCGCGCCTGCAGCGTCTTCAGGTCGTCGGCCTTGGTGGCCTGGGGCAAGAGAAAGTCGAAGGCCTCGCACAGGAAACCGGCCGAGCCGCAGGCACCGTCGTAAATGCGCTCGCCGATCTTCGGCGCCAGCACCTTGATCATGGCGCGGATCAGCGGGCGCGGCGTGTAGTACTCGCCGCCGTTGCGCCCGGCGTTGCCCATGTTCTTGATCTTCGCTTCGTACAGGTGCGACAGCTCGTGTTTCTCGGTCTGCGAGCGGAAGCGAAGTTCGTCCACCAAGTCGATCACGTCGCGCAGGTTGTAGCCGCTCTGCACCTTGTTCTTGATCTCGCCGAAGACCTCGCCGATCTTGTATTCGATGGTGTTGGGGCCGCTGGCGCGCTGCTTGAAGCCGGCCAGGTAGGGGAACAGCTTGCCGTTGACGAAGTCGCGCAGGTCGTCGCCCGTCATCGCCGCGTTGTGGTCGAGCCTGCCGTCGGGCATCTTGGGCGTGGCCCAGCTTTCCCAGCGAAACGACTCGGCCAGGATGACGCTGTAGGCCTTGCCTTCGAGCCGAGCCTCGGCGGCCTTGTCGGATTCGAGCGCGTCGAGGTACTTCAGGAACAGCAGCCAGCTTGATTGCTCGGTGTAGTCCAGCTCGCTGGTGCAGCCGGCGTCCTTGTGCAGGATGTCGTCGATGTTCTTGAAGGTCTGCTCAAACATGCCCTCGCCTCGGGAAGTGGCCGCCATGACTCGCGGCGCTGGAGGCGAAGCATACGGGCACAGGTCGGGCAAGACGATGCGGCGCCGCGCAACCGCAGCGTCGGGTTCCTTGCTCAGGACCGGCCCAACGCACGACCGATAACACGCACGCCCGGCTCGATACGCTCCAGCGCAATCGATGAGTAGCCGATTCGCAAGTGGTGCTTTGCCAGTCGCGTGCCGGCGAAAAAAACATCGCCCGGTTCGACGACCACGCCCTGCGCGTACAGCCGTTCGCTGAGCGCGCGCGTGTCCACGCCCTTGGGTGCGCTCACCCACAGCGCCGAGCCGCCGTGCGCCGACATCGGTTCCAGCATCGGCGCATGCCGGCCCAGCGACTCGCGCAACACGCGCGCGCGTTCGCGGTAGGCCACGTTCAAGCGCCGCACGAAGGCCTCTTGGTGGCCGTGCGCGATGAAGCTCGCCGCCGCCTGCTGATTGTTCGTGGCGACATGGCGCATCACCAGCCGGCGCAGCGCACGCAGCTCGCGTATCAATTCGGCGGGCGCGACCACATAACCCAGGCGCAGGCCGTGCGCCAGCGTCTTGGACAAGCTGCCAAGGTAAATCACGCGCGCCGACGTGTCCAGGCTCTTCAGCGCCGGTGTCGGGTGCCCTGAAAAATTGAGTTCGCTTTCGTGATCGTCTTCGATGACGATGAAGTCGTCGCGCTCGGCACGCGCGAGCAGCTCCACACGGCGCTGCAGGGGCATCGTCACCGTCGTCGGGCATTGGTGGCTGGGCGTGCAGTACACGTAGGCGCATCCCGACAACGCGGCACCCAGCACCAGGCCTTGTTCGTCCACGCGCAGCGGCTTCACATGGCGCGTGCGCAGCGCGAAGTTGTTGCGCGCGTCGGGGTAGCCTGGGTTTTCGATGCCCACCGCCGTCGTTGGCCCGACCAGCAACTGCGCCAGCATGAAGGTGGCGTGCTGGGCGCCGTTCGTGACGAGGATCTCGTCGCGCTCGGCCCAGATGCCGCGTGCCGGCAACAAGCGGCGGTGGATCTGTTCGATCAGCGCGTCGTCATCGCGGTCGATGTGGTCCGGCGCCCAGCGCCGCAGCGCGCGCGGCTGGAGCGATTCGAGCACGCACTCGCGCCAGTCGGCGCTGGGGAATAGCGTGGCGTCGAACTGGCCGTAGATGAATGGGTACGGTTGCTGTTGCCAATCCGCCGGCTTTTGAATGTTGCGCTGCATCGAGGGTTGCAGCTTGAGCCGCTCGCGCCAGCGCAGGCCCAGCGCAACGGCCGGCACCTGCGCGCGCTGGCGCGCACCGAGATAGGTGGCTTGAAGGTCATCGCTGACAAAGTAGCCGCTGCGCGCCCGGCTGGCGACCAGCCCTTTGTCGGCCAGTGCCTGCAGCGCCAGCGTCACTGTCGTACGGGAAAGCCCCAACTCCAGCGCGAGCAAGCGGCTCGACGGCAGCGCGTCGCCGGGCCGCAAAAAACCTTCCATCACGGCGTGCTCCAGCATGTCGCGCAACTGGCCCTGCAAGGTGCGCGCGCCGCCCTCGAAGCGCCTGAAAAGGCGTGGCCACATCAGTTCGCTGGTGCGTGCGCGTCGTGTCATTGGTGTTCGGCTCAGGGATTTCCCGGATGCTATCTGGCCTGACGGATTGATCTTATCTGGACTCAGACACAAACGGTGACTCTGGCTATTGTTCGGGCCATCTTGAACGCCCCTCTGCCCGGACACTTTTCCTTGATCGTCGCCTCACGGCAGGCTGGCGTGGCGAGGTGCCGGCCGTGACCCAGGCACGCGACTCCGCGCGCCTGTGGACTGGCGTCACCACCGTGGTCAGCCTGATCGCGCTGTGGTTGATCGGCTC
>JANOLJ010000413.1:0-1520 GCA_031419715.1 Burkholderiales bacterium
AAAAATGGGCCCGCCAGCCACCTTCATGTCGTAAATGCGATCGAAGATCGCTAGCAGGTCGTTGGCAACACGGTTGACGGCCTCCACATCCGGCTTCCCGTCGAAGTCCATCGGATTGAGACAGGGGCAGAAGCGATCGTCGTCAGGATCGAGCACAAGCAGGTCGGCGCGGCGATGCGGCGGAACCGCCAGTAGCAACTGATCGAACAGGTCGCCGTGCGGATCGATCACCACCAGACCATGTCCAGCATGGATGTCCTGGGACGCCATGTTGTAGAGCAGCGTGCTCTTGCCCGTGCCAGTGGCGCCGAGTGCATAGGTGTGTAGGCTGCGGTCCGCGTGGGGCATCCGAACGTCAACGACCACGCCGCCGATGTGCGCGCGCCCGAGATGCAGCCCATCTTCTGCCAGCATGACAGTTGGGTTCGCATAGTGCCTGGGGAAGCTGAGCGACTCGAGCATCGGCGGCGCGGGCAGCAGCGGCGGCGGCATTGAACCGGGCGCCATGACCTGGCCCAGATCTATGGGCGGACGCTTTCGGGCACGACGGGCCTTTCTCGGCTCGACCACGATCTCTGACACGAAGCCCGGGAACAGTTCCTCGCCGAGGATGCGCAACCAGGCGCGACCCTGCGAACCGTGATCGGCCGCATCGACGGACAGTTCCAGACATTCAGGCTGGGTCAGCAGCTGTTCGATGGAGACCTGAGCTTGCTCTCCCGCCACGCCCATCACTTTCGGGGCCGTCGACTCGTCTGCCGGCTCGCCTGGAGCAGTCGCAGACAGCAAGCGGACAACGTCCTGCAAGGCATCGAGTTCTTCCGCCTGCATGTCTCGTCGGCGCAGGGTGATGCGAACGGGCAATGCGCCCACCAGTCCGCGTGCGGCACGGATGCTGGCGACGAGTGTGCTGGTGTCGCCGCCTTTCAGGAGCAACGTGGTCACGCCTTCCCAACGAGCTTGGGCGGACGGTTCGGCGCCAGCAGGTTGGGGCAACAGAACTTGTATCGCTCCGCGCACGTCTTTGCCCCCGGCAAACCCGATGGGGCCCGAGGGGCTGGCTGCAAACAGGCGTGTCTTCGCCCGGAGCGCCATTCGGGGCCCCTCGAAGAGGGTGCGATCCTCCGCAGAGAATCGAACGGGTTCAAAGGCGTACCAGTCTGCCAAGACCCGCAAACACACGGCCAACTCATCCCGCATCGACGTGGCCTGCTCCATGGCCAAGGTCGGGGGCTGGGCCGCACTCTCCACGAGCAACCGACAGCGGACGCTGACCCCGCCGTCGCCGACCGAGGTGAACAGATAGTCTGTAATCAGCGCGGCGGACTGCGGCATTTCCGCGAGAAACGGGCTGAGGGCGATCTGGAGATCACGCGTCAAATCGGACTCGCCTGCGAACCTCGATCCTGTCGCCATCGAGCGCCCAGAGAATTGCGCCGGCATCGCGCAACTGACGAGTTGGAACCCTGCGGTGACGCGAACCGAACCTTGCGCAAAAAATGCGTCGGCCAACGCGCGCG
>JANOLJ010000414.1:0-11362 GCA_031419715.1 Burkholderiales bacterium
GCTCACGCTGCCAAGCGCGACGATACGACCCGCCGCAATGGCCACATCACCCAGGCTGTCGTGACCCGTGGCCGGATCAATCAACCGACCGTTTTTGATGAGTAGCTTCACGCTGAATTCCCTGCAATCGTGGACATCACCGCCATGCGCACCGCGATGCCGAACGTCACCTGCGGCAGGATCACGCTTTGTTTGCCGTCGGCGACATCGGAGTGGATTTCCACGCCGCGGTTGATCGGGCCGGGGTGCATCACGATCGCCTCGGGGTGCGCGAGCGCGAGCTTTTCCGGAGTCAAGCCATAGTTCTTGAAAAACTCGCCGGCACTGGGCAGCATCGCGCCGCTCATGCGCTCGTTTTGCAGGCGCAGCATGATGATGACATCGGCGCCGCGGATGCCCTCCACCATGTCGTGGCACACGCGCACGCCCATTTCCTTCAGGTCACCGGGCACCAGCGTCTTCGGGCCGACCGCGCGAATTTCCGCGACGCCCAGTGTCGTCAACGCATGAATGTCGGAACGCGCGACGCGCGAGTGCACGATGTCGCCGACGATCGCCACCGTCAGGTTCGCGAAGTCATGCTTGTAGTGGCGAATCGTGTACATGTCGAGCAGGCCTTGCGTGGGGTGCGCATGGCGCCCATCGCCCGCATTGATGACGTGCACATGCGGCGCGCAGTGCCGCGCCACGAGGTAGGGCGCGCCGCTCTCGCTGTGGCGCACGATGAACATGTCGGCGTGCATCGCCGACAAATTCGCGATCGTGTCGAGCAGGCTCTCGCCCTTGGCGGTGCTGGAGCGCGCGATGTCGAGGTTGATGACGTCGGCGGACAGGCGCTTCGCCGCGATCTCGAACGTGGTGCGGGTGCGCGTGCTGTTCTCGAAGAACAAGTTGAAGATGCTTTTTCCCCGCAGCAGCGGCACCTTCTTCACTTCGCGGTCATTCACGCTCAGGAAGGTGCCGGCGGTGTCGAGTATGCGCACCAGCACGTCGCGCGGCAGGCCGTCGATCGACAACAGGTGGATCAACTCGCCGTTGCGGTTGAGCTGCGGGTTGCGTTGCGTGCTTGCGCCAGTGACCATCAAGGCAATGCCTCCACATGGAAACTCAGGCGTCCCGCGGCGTCGCGCTCCAACGACAGGCGCTGTTCGCGCGGCAAGGTGATGCGCGCGGCGGAGTAGGCCGCGCTCACGGGCAATTCGCGCCCGACACGGTCTACCAACACGCAGAGCTGCACGCTGGCCGGGCGGCCGAAGTCATACAGCTCGTTGACCGCGGCGCGGATCGTGCGGCCGGTGTAGAGCACATCATCGATGAGGATGATGCGTCGCCCTTCAATCTCGAACGGCAGCCGCGTCTGGCGGCTTTGCGCGGGCATGCCGCGTGAGTTGAAGTCGTCGCGGTGCAAGGTGATCGAGAGCACGCCGTGCTCGCCGGGGAGATTCAGGTCACGCTGCAACCGCTCGGCCAGCCAGGCGCCGCCCGACAAGATGCCCACCAGCGAGGTGTCGGGCTGCAGCATCGCGCGCACCGCCGCGGCCAGTTCGGCGTACAGCGCTTCGGCGTCGAGCGTCAGCGGGATCATGGGTGCGCGCACTCGATGGGGTTCAGAAACTGCTCTAGGATGATCGCCGCCGACGCGGCGTCCAAGTCTTGCGCACCTGCGGCTCGCGCCTGCGTCGTGCTGTAGCGCTCGTCTACTTCATGCACCGCCAAACCGAAGCGCCCATGCAACTGGCGCGCGAACCGCAACGCGCGTGTCGTGTTTTCATGGGGCGCACCGTCGGGATGGCAGGGCACGCCCACCACCAGCGCATCTGGGCGCCACTGGTCGATCAGCGCCGCGATGGCCTCGAAGCGCCGCTCGCCCGCGTCAGCCACGGTGGTCAGCGGCGTCGCACTGCGCATCAGGCTGTTGCCACTGGCCACGCCGACGCGCTTCACACCGAAATCGAATGCGAGATAGCTCAGTACGGCGGGCGCGGCTGGCTGATCCGGCGCGATCATGCGTGGCCTGCCTCCTGGCTGAGCATGTGGGCGTCGATCCCGAGCAATGACAGTGCGCGCGCATAGCGCTGCTCCACGGGCGTGTCGAAAATAATGTCGGCCTGCGCGCCCACGTGAATCCAGCCGTTGCGGCTCATCTCGTCTTCCAACTGCCCGGCGCCCCAGCCGCTGTAGCCCAGCGTCACCAGAATTTTCTTTGGCCCGGCGCCGTGCGACAGCGCTTCGAGCACGTCTTTGCTCGTCGTCATCTCCAAGCCGCCCGGAATCTGCAGCGACGAGTTGTAGTGCCCGCCCTGCCCTTGCTCGCCGCCCAGGCGCTCGTGCAGCACGAAGCCGCGTTCGGTTTGCACCGGGCCGCCGAAATACACCGGCGCGTCGGCCAGGTCGCTGCGGTCCAGCGTCAACTCGACCTTTTCGAACAGGTTCTTCAGCTTGATGTCGATCGGCTTGTTGATCACCAATCCGAGCGCGCCCTTCTCGTTGTGCTCGCACATGTAGACCACGGTGCCGGCGAACGTACCGTCGCCCATGCCCGGCATGGCGATGAGAAATTGGTTCGTGAAGTTGGCGGGCGGCGTCGACATGGGGCGCATTTTATTCCCCACGGCCGAACCCGCTCGGGTCGAGGGTCCGAGCCCGTGCGGACGCGATTGCGCGAGTCAATGCAGCCGCAATGGCCCGGGCCGGCTCAGACTCGCCAGGCGTTCGCTGATCGCGGCGCGGTCTTCGGCGTCGCGGCAGTTCTTCAGGTAGTACTTCAGGTCGTGGCTGGCGGCTTCGTCGATGCCGAGCTCGGCCAGGCACAGGCCCCGGTCGCGCCACTCTTCCCACGCCTGCGGCAGCAGCACGACGAGGCGCTCTTGAACCGCGAGCAGGCGCGGCCAGTCTTCAGCGGCGCGGTGTATCTCTTTCAGGTTGCGCAGCATGCGCGCCAGCACATCGCGCGCCGGTGCGGCTTGCAAGAACAGGCCGAGCGGCGCGTCGAAATCGCCTTCCAGGCCGCGCCTGCGCTTGTACGGCGCCAGCAGCTCGTCGAGTTCGTCGCGCGACAGCGACTGGCCGGTGAAGGGATCGATCACCACTTCACCGCCGGGCATGCGCAGTTTCACGAGGAAGTGCCCGGGAAACGAAATGCCGCGCGCCGACAACCCAATCTGCGTGGCGAACTCGATGTAGAGCACCGCCAGCGTGATCGGAATGCCGCGGCGCGTGCTCAAGACGCGGTGCAGGTAGCTGTTGTCGGGGTCGTAGTAGTTGTTGACGTTGCCAGCGAAACCCAGCTCCTGGAAAAAGTAGCGGTTCAACCAGCGCAGGCGCTGCACCGGCACGGCGTCGGCCGGCAGGCGGCGCTTGAGCTTGTCGGCGAGCTGGTCGATCTCGAGCATCGCGCTTTGCGGATCGAACTGTGGGTACTCGTCTTGCGCGATCGCCGCGGCCGCCTCGGTGAGCGACAGGGAGTCGTCATCGGCCACGAGCGACTCGAAATATTCGATCGCGGTGGGCGCCTCGAAATGCAGTGGACCGGACATTCGAACAGTTTAGGACCTATCCGCGATTCTGGCGACAGCCGCTTGCGGATCTGCGGGCCGGTGTTACCCGCGCTGCGCGAACTGGCGCAGGCGCACACCGCAGGCCAGCAGCGCCGTGAAGTAAACCAGCGCCGCCGCGCCCAGGCTCAGCGCCAGCCACCCCGCGCGTTGCCAGGGGTGGGTTTGCAACGCCAGCCAATCGACGGCGCGCGCCGCGCCCGCCAACACTGCACCGAGCAAGGCGGTGGCGAACAAGACGCGCCAGGCGAATGACCACCAACCCGGCTCAGGCTCGTAACCACCGCTGCGCCGCAAGCCCACGAGCAGCCAGCCGGCGTTGATCAGCGCCCCCAGGCCGATCGACAACGCCAGCCCGGCATGCCCGAGGAACGGCACGGTGACGAGGTTCATCAACTGCGTCAGGATGAGTACGACGATCGCAATGCGCACCGGCGTGCGGATGTCCTGGCGTGCGTAGAAACCCGGAGCCAGGATCTTCACGCCCACCAGACCCATCAGCCCGACACCGTAGCCCATCAATGCCGTCACGGTGTGCTGGACATCGCTCGCCTGAAAGGCGCCGCGGTGGAACAACACGGCGACCATGGGTTGCGCAAAGAGCAGCAGCGCCACCGCGCACGGCAATGCCAGCATCAGCGTCAGGCGCAGGCCCCAGTCGAGCAAACCCGAGTACCGGGCCGAATCGCCGCTGGCCTGCGCGCCCGAAAGCTGCGGCATCAGCACGACACCGAGCGCCACCCCGAGCAGCGCGGTCGGGAACTCCATCAGCCGATCCGCGTAGGTCAGCCACGACACCGCGCCCACGCCCACTTGCGAGGCGATCTGGGTGTTGATGAGCAACGAGAGCTGCGCCACCGACACGCCCAGCAGCGCCGGGGCCATCTGCCGCAGCACGCGCGAGACGCCCGGGTGCTGCCAGGCACGGCGGATCGACGCCCAGCCCAGGCCGAGCCGCGGCAAGCTGCCAATGCGCAACAGCGCCGGGATCTGCACCGCGAGTTGCAGCACGCCGCCCAGAATCACCCCGACAGTCAACGCAAAGATCGGCGGATAGCCGTACCGCTCGACCACCGGTGTCAACCACCAGGCGGCGGCGATCAACGACAGGTTCAACAGCACCGGCGTCGCCGCCGGTACGGCAAAGCGCTTGTGGGTGTTGAGAATGCCCGCGCTCAGCGCGACGAGCGACATGAAGCCGATGTAGGGGAACATCAGGCGCGTCATCACGACAGCCCCGTCGAACTCCTGCAAGCCCGCAGCCATGACCCAGACGATCAGCGGCGCGCCGACGATGCCCAGCGCACAGGTCAGGATCAGCGCCCACAGCAGCACCGTGGCGACGGCATCAACCAAGGCGTGCGTTGCCGCGTCGCCGTCCTTCGCCCGTGTCGCGGCCAGCAAGGGCACAAAAGCCTGCGAGAACGCGCCTTCGGCAAAGAGGCGCCGCAACAGGTTGGGAATGCGAAACGCGACGTTGTAGGCGTCCATCCACGCCCCGGCGCCGAAGAGCGCCGCCTGGATCATCTGATTGACCAGGCCGGTGATGCGCGAGGCCAGCGTCAGCAGGGAAACGGTGGACGCCGCCCGCAGCAGGTTCATGGAGGTGAGGGAATCAGAAGCAGCCGCGCACTGAAGCCGCGCGAGCCGATAGAAGAAGCGGGCGGATTATAGGGACGCCGAGCACTGCTATACTCGCGCGCTTCGCTGACGGCACCACCCCGCCAACACCCCGCCACCACCCTTCGCAAGACAGCATGGCCACCACCACCAAAGCCAAGAAACGAATCGCCCGTATTGCCTCCGGTCTGAAACGAGTGCGTCAAGACGAGAAGCTCAACGCGGGCAATACCGCCTTGCGTTCGAAGTTCCGCACCGTCGTGAAGAACGTGCAAAAGGCGGTCGCCAGTGGCGACAAGGCCAAGGCCGCAGAGATGTTCAAGGTGGCGCAGCCGGTGATCGACTCCGTCGCCGACAAGGGCATCTTCCACAAGAACAAGGCCGCGCGCCACAAGAGCCGCCTGTCGGCACAGGTCAAGGCGCTTGCTACCGCGGCCTGATTCCTGAGCGCTGAACGCCAGTGAAGGGCTCGCACCGCGAGCCCTTTGTCATTGTGCGGCGGCTTGCGCCTGCGCCAGGGTCACGAGGCCGGGTGTCACGTCGCGAACCTCAAGTTCATTGTCACGCGCGAAGTGCATGACGAAGTCCCACGCCAGCACCTCGACACCGCGCAGCGCTTCATTGACGAGCACGCATTTGTGGCCGTCCACCGTGCGCGGCACGCAATACGGCGAATAGCCGATGAACGCGGCAATGCCGCCCACCGAGCCCGCCGGGCGGAATGCTGACATGGCCCCGGCCAGACGCTCCGACCAGTCGCTCGGGCGAAACGCCTTGCCGTCGCGGGTGACGCCGACAATCAGGTACTCGCGGGGTCGGTTCTTCACGGTTGCGGGCGTCGGCAGTGTTGCTTCCTGGCGCGCAGGAGCGATTTGCAGGCCCGGGTTCGCGCCGGCACTGGAACGCGCCAGCGCCGGCCGAATCTCGGTGTGCACGGGTCCGGCAGGGGAAGTGGCAGTTTTTGTGGCGACAGCGTCCATCCAGCGGTATTCGGCATACGTGAGCCCGACCTTAGAATCGATTTCCCTCGCGACGTGAAGAAGCGCCGCCCGCGCCACATCCTTTGGAGCCACCGATGAACGCCCCGGAAAAGCTGCCCGCCTCCGTTGAACCCCATGTGATGAACACCTACGGCCGCCTGCCGTTCGCGTTGTCGCATGGGCGAGGCTGCTGGGTCTGGGACACGCAGGGGCGCAAATACCTTGACGGGCTGGCCGGCATCGCCGTCAACACGCTCGGCCATGCGCACCCCAAACTGGTGCCTGCATTGCAAGACCAGGTCGCCAAACTGATCCACTGTTCCAACTACTACCAGATGCCGCTGCAGGAGCAACTCGCCGCCAAGCTTTGCGAGATCTCCGGGCTGACGAATGCTTTCTTTTGCAGCACCGGCCTGGAGGCCAATGAAGCCGCGATCAAGATTGCGCGCAAATTCGGCCACGACAAGGGCATCGTTCGGCCCGAGATAGTCGTCTATGAGAAAGCCTTCCACGGCCGATCCATCGCCACGCTGTCGGCGACGGCGAACAAGAAGATTCAAGCAGGTTTCGGCCCGCTGCTCGAAGGCTTTGTGCGCGTGCCCTTGAACGACGTGGCGGCGATCGAAGCCGTGGCGCGGGACAACCCGAACGTCGCCGCCGTGTTCCTAGAGGTGATCCAGGGCGAAGGCGGCATCAACCCGGCCACCCAGGACTACCTGCGCGCCGTGCGCCACATTTGCGACGCGCGCGGCTGGCTGTTGATGCTCGACGAAGTGCAATGCGGCATGGGGCGCACCGGCAAGTGGTTCGCGCACCAGTGGGCCGGCATTCAACCCGATGTCATGCCGCTGGCCAAAGGCCTGGGTTCGGGCGTGCCCGTGGGCGCCGTGGTGTGCGGCCCCAGAGCCGCGGGCGTGCTGGGCCCAGGCAACCACGGCAGCACCTTCGGCGGCAACCCGCTGGCGATGCGTGCCGGTGTCGAAACCCTGCGCATCATGGAAGAAGAAGGCCTGCTCGCGAATGCGGCGAAGGTCGGCGCGGCGCTTCGCGAGGGCCTGGCGCGCGAGCTCAAAGGCGTGGCCGGCGTCACGGAGATCCGCGGCCAGGGCCTGATGCTCGGCATCGAACTCGACCGCCCCTGTGGCGCCATCCTGGGCCGCGCGGCGAGCGCCGGCCTGTTGCTCAGCGTCACGGCAGAAAGCGTGATCCGTCTCGTGCCGCCGCTGATCCTCAGCCTCGATGAAGCGGCGCAGATCGTCGCGATCCTGTGCCCGCTGATCAAGGCTTTTCTCGCTGAGCCCATGCCGAAATGAAGCCGGGCATGGGCCTCATCAAACACTTCCTCCAGTTCAAGGACTTGCGCGCCGAGGAATACGCCTACCTGTTCGAACGCGCCGCGACAATCAAGACGCGCTTCAAGAACTACGAGCGCTACACGCCGCTGGCGGACCGCACGCTGGCGATGATTTTCGAGAAAGCCAGCACGCGCACGCGCGTCAGTTTCGAGGCCGGCATGTACCAGATGGGCGGCTCTGTCGTGCACCTCACCACAGGCGACAGCCACCTGGGACGCGCCGAGCCGGTGGAAGACACCGCCAAGGTGATCGGCCGCATGGTCGACATCGTGATGATCCGCACCTATGAGCAAACGAAGATCGAGGCCTTCGCGGCGAACTCGCGCGTGCCCGTCATCAACGGCCTGACGAACGAGTACCACCCGTGCCAGATCCTGGCCGACGTCTTTACCTACATCGAGCACCGCGGCAGCATCCAGGGCAAGGTGGTGGCCTGGGTCGGCGACGGCAACAACATGGCCAACACCTGGCTGCAGGCGGCTGACATTCTGGGCTTCACGCTGCACGTCAGCACGCCCGGCGGCTACGAGATCGACGCCAAGGTGGCGGGCGTGCGCAACACCGCCTGCGTGAAAGTGTTCAAGCACCCGCTGGACGCCTGTCGTGGCGCGCATCTCGTCACCACCGACGTGTGGACGAGCATGGGGTATGAGGCCGAGAACGCCGTGCGCATGGCGGCCTTTGCCGACTGGCGCGTGGACCGCGAAATGATGGCCGCGGCCGTGCCCGACGCGCTGTTCATGCATTGCCTGCCGGCGCACCGCGGCGAAGAGGTCGATGCCGATGTCATCGATGGCCCGCAGTCGGTGGTGTGGGACGAAGCCGAGAACCGCATGCATGTGCAGAAGGCGCTGATGGAGTACCTGCTGCTGGGCAGAATCGGTTGAGCGCCGCAATTACCGATCTCGACGCCGACGCGCTGTCGCGTGCGATCCACGCGCGTGAGGTCTCCTGCCGCGAAGTCATGCAGGCCTACTTGGCGCGCATCCATCGCCTGAACCCGGCGCTCAATGCGCTGGTCAACCTGGCACCCGACGCGGCACTGCTGGCGCAAGCCGATGAACGCGACGCCGACTTGGCGCCGGGCAAGGCCGCCCACGGCTCGCGCGGCTGGATGCACGGCATGCCGCAGGCGATCAAGGACGCGGCGCACACGGCCGGGTTCCCCACGACATTCGGCAGCCCGCTGCTGAAAGGCGCTGTCGCCACGTTTGATGGCGTGATGGCCTCGCGCATGAAAGGCGCCGGTTGCATCGTGGTGGCCAAGACGAACATTCCTGAATTCGGCTTGGGTTCGCACACCTTCAACAACGTGTTTGGCGCCACACCCAACGCCTGGGACGCCAGCGTCAGCGCGGGCGGCAGCAGCGGCGGCGCGGCGGTGGCACTCGCGCACCGGCTGCTGCCGGTAGCCGACGGCTCCGACTTCATGGGTTCGCTGCGCAACCCCGCGGCCTGGAACCATGTGTTCGGCATGCGCCCGAGCCAGGGCCGGGTGCCGCTGTGGCCGGCGGCCGACACCTGGGTTGCGCAACTCGGCACCGAAGGGCCGATGGCACGCACCGTGCGCGACCTCGCCCGGCTGCTCTCAGTGCAGGCCGGCCGCGACGCGCGTGTGCCGCTGTCGATCGCCCAGGGGCCGCAGGATTTTCTGGCCCTTGACGACGCTGCGGCGCCGCGGCGCCAACGGCCTGAACTGAAGATCGCATGGCTCGCCGACCTGGAAGGCTATTTGCCGGTCGAAGACGGGCTGCTGCGAGTGTGCAGCGACGCGCTGGCGCATTTCGCGCAGGGCGGTGCGCACGGCGGTGCGCAAGGCAGGGCCCATGTCGAGCCGGCCCGCCTGGGTTTCGACCCCGCGGCCCTGTGGAACGCCTGGCTCGTGTGGCGGCGTGCGCTCGTCGCGCCGCGCATCGCCGCTCACCTGCATCTGCCGCAGGCCCGGGAGCAAATCAAACCCGAGGCGCTGTGGGAGTACGACCAGGGCATGGGGCTGAACTATATGGACTTCATGCGCGCCAGCGAAACGCGCACGGCGTTCCACACGCACTTGCTGAGCCTGTTCGAACGCTACGACGTGCTCGCGCTGCCGGCCACGCAGGTCTGGCCGTTTCCGATCGGCGAGCGCTGGCCGAAAAGCGTTGCCGGACGCGCGATGGACACCTACCACCGCTGGATGGAAGTGACGATCTACGCCACCTTCGCGGGCCTGCCGGCCATCAGCGTGCCCGCCGGCTTTCACGCCAACGGCCGCTGGCCGGCGGGCTTGCAACTCATCGGCCGACCGCAAGGCGACGCGGCACTGCTGCGCATCGCCGCGACTTACGAGTCGCTTGCGGGCGACCTGCTGAAGCGCCGGCCGGACGCGGTGTTGCCGGGTTGAACTTCAGCGCCGGTCAGGCGAGCCCATCGTTCCACGGCTGGGTTGGCGCGCGCGCACCGCGCACGGCGGGCTCAAGCTGCGACAGTGCCGCGCTCGTGGCCTTGCAGAAACCTAGGGCGTAGTCGCTCGGCAGGTCTTTGCCGATCTGCGCCTCAAGCCGGTCAGCCTCGGCCAGCAAGTGCCGAATGAAACGCACGCTGCCGCCGTTCCTCACGTTGCTCAGGTAGCCCTGGCCGAGCGGGTCGAAAGGCATGCCCGAGCCCATCTTCGCGAGCTGGCGCGCGAGTGAATTGAACGGCACCATCATGTGGCCGCGCGACAAGGCAATCAAGTCTTGCGATCCCGTGCTGTAGCCCAACGACAACAGGTTCAGCACGGTCCAGTAGTGCAGGTTCCCCAGCCACGCCAGGCGCTGCGCGGCCGGATCCTTGATGTGGTTCGGATGGCCCGCGTACGCGGTGGGGTCGATCGGCAATTGATACGCCGGGAACAAGGCGTCGGACACCGGCAGCATCCAAGGGTCGGGCCGGTCGCCGAAGCCTTCGTGTTTGCCAAGAAACGTGCGCCTGAAGAACTTGTAGTGACCGTCCTCGCCTTCGTCCTTGATTTCCTGTAGCACCGGCAGCCAGGCCAGCAAGTCGGGCAGCGACGCCTCTTTCGTCGCGGCCAACTCCTTGAGGGTGTTCATCACCGCGTCGTACAGGTCGCCGACGAAGTTCGGTCGCTGCTCCTTGCCCAGCACATGCTCCAGCAGGCCGCAGAAGGCTTTGTCTTCGCCGTTGCGCGCCCGGGCGCCGTCCGTCGCGCCGGGAGGCGATTCGCACCACACATACTTGCCCAGCGACGGCCGGCTCATCGGCTCCAGACGCAAACGGAACGGAATGATGTCGGGCTCGAACGGAAAGTCTTCGCGAATCATCACCGGCGACGCGCCCAGCGCCACGAGCAACTGGTTCACCTTGCCCAGGTGCTGCATTTCTTGCACGGCGATGCCGATCAAGTCATTCGTGTTCGGTGCACCGAATCCCGCCACCGTCTGGTAGACGGGTTTCACCGAGTATCCGGCGTACAGGTACTGCACCATCAGGCCATGTTCGATCTCCGCGGCAACGGTCAGCAGGCGCAACAGTTCGAGATAAGGATCGCCGAAGTCCCGCACCACGCTGACTGTATGGCCAACTGCGGGCGAAGCCACCGGTTTGGCGGCGCCGCCAGCGCTCGCCGCATGCGCGGCCATCGTGCCGACGCCGAGCGCCGAAGCGACCACCGGCACCGCGGCACCCTGAAGCACCACGCGCACCAGTTGACGCCGGGAGGGGCTTGCGACGACGCTCATGAGAAACAAAACGGTTTGAGGGCCGTATTCATGCCGGGCTCGGAGTTGGCATGACGGCGAAGCCGAGGGCAGCGGCGCGGCGCTTGAGGGCGGCGATGCTGCGCTGGCGCTGCTGCTCCTCGTAGTGCTGCTGG
>JANOLJ010000415.1:0-1516 GCA_031419715.1 Burkholderiales bacterium
GCGAAAGCCGTTCTCCAGCCGCTCGACCGACACCGGCTTGGTCTTGAAGGCATACTCCTCCGAGCCCCCGAGCGTCCTGGTGTGCACGAAGGCCAGGTGGGCGAAGTCGGAAAGGTTGTCGACGATCAGCCGGTAGTCGGCCTCGTAGTGCATGTAATCCGGGATGCCGCGCCAGCCCGGGTCGGTGAGATAAGGTATGTCGAGAATCAACGCGGGGTCGGCTTGGCCGGCTTCGCCCATCCAGATCCAGACTAGGTGCTGGCGCTCGACCACCGGAAAAGCGCGCACGCCCATTTTGGGCGGCACATTGTCCTGGCCGGGAATCTGGATGCACTTGCCGGTGGCGTCGAACTTGAGGCCGTGGTACATGCAGCGCACGCAATCGCCCTCGCGCCGGCCGTTCGAGAGCTTGGCGCCGCGGTGGCAGCAGCGGTTGTCGAGGGCGATCAATTTGCCGCTGTCGCCGCGGTAGAGCAGCACCGGCTCTTCGAGGATGGTGCGGGCGAGCAGCTTGCCGTCGATGAGTTCGCAGTCCCAGGCGGCGACATACCACGAGTTCCTCAGGAAATTGTCGTACTTGGCCAGTGCGATTCCTCCATCAAAGGGTTTGAGGGTCAGTCTTCCCGGATTTTGCGCTCGCGGATGATTTCCGCATAGCGCTTGAGGTCGCGTTGCGTCTGCGCGCCGAAGGCGGCCGGCGTCTGCACCGCAGGTTCAGCCCCCATCGCGCGCACCTGCGCCTGCAGGGCCGGCGCGTCCAGCAGGCGGTTGATTTCGGTGTTGACGCGAGCCACCACCTCGGGCGGCGTGCCGGCTGGTGCGAACAGGCCGTGGGTGGTGCCGGCATCGAACCCGGCGAGGCCGGATTCGGCCAGCGTCGGCACCTCGGGAAACAGCGAGGAGCGCTCCAGACTGCCGACCGCGAGCATGCGCAGCCGCCCGCTGCGCACGTGCGCAAACGCGATGCCAGGGTCGAAGTAGTAGTCGATCTGCCCGGCCAGGAGGTCCTGCAGGGCCGGCGCCGCGCCCCGGTAGGGCACGTGGACGACGAACAGCCCGGCCTGGCTCTTGAGCATTTCGCCGGCGATGTGCAGGCCGGTACCGTTGCCTGCCGAACCGTAACTGAACTTGCCCGGGTTCGCCTTCAGGTACGCGATGAATTCGCGCAGGTTTTTCGGCGGCAGGTCGGCGCGCTGCACCAGGAAGAGCGCGATGCGCGCCACCGCCGCGACTGGCACCAGGTCCTTGGCCGCGTCGAATGGCAGCTTCGAAATAGCGGGCGAAATCGCCATCGTGCTGCCCGCCGTCATCAGCAGGGTGTAGCCGTCGGGCGCGGCTTTGGCCACCGCGTCGGCGCCGATCATGCCGCTCGCGCCGGCACGGTTCTCGATCACGATGGACTGGCCGAGCGCGTTGCCGAGCGGTGTGACGAACGCGCGCGCCAGCACGTCGGGTGAACTGCCGGCCGGGAAGTTGACGATCAGGCGCAGGGGCTTGTTCGGCCAGCCCGATGCGG
>JANOLJ010000416.1:0-2145 GCA_031419715.1 Burkholderiales bacterium
TAGCCCGAGGTGGTGGACACCACGCCATCGATCTTGTCGAAATCGGCCTCGACGCACCAGAAGCAGCCGCCGGCGAAGGTGGCTTTGGCGGTCGCGGCCGGCGGCGTTGCGGCCGCGGTTGCAACTCCGGCCGGCGTACCCGGTGCGGCGGTCTGGGCCACCGCAAACAGCGCCCAACCCGCCACCACCGCGGCGGCCCCGCCGAGCAGGGCCTTGAACGCCGCCTTCATGCCGCTGCTGCCGGCACGAACTTGAGCGCCACCCCGTTGTTGCAATAGCGTTTGCCGCTGGGCTTGGGTCCGTCGTCGAACACGTGCCCCTGGTGGCCGCCGCAGCGCGCGCAGTGGTATTCGGTGCGCGGCAGGATCAGCTTGAAATCCCGCGAGGTGCCCAGCGCGTCCGGCAGGCTGGCGTGAAAACTCGGCCAGCCGGTGCCGCTGTCGAACTTCATCGCCGAGGTGAAAAGCGCCAGTTCGCAGCCGGCGCAGTGGAATACGCCCTTGCGCTTTTCCGCATCGAGCGGGCTGCTGCCGGCGGGTTCGGTGCCTTCGTGGCGCAGCACCTTGTACTGGGCCGGGGTGAGGCGGGCTTTCCATTGCTCGTCGGTGAGCGTGAGCGGTGTGAGCTTGGATGCGCCGGCCGGCGACTGCGCGGCGACGTGGTGCCCGACAACGGCGGCACCGAGGCCGAGGCTGGAGAGCCAGGTAAAGAGTTGACGGCGGGTCATGGATCGTCCTTGCATGAATGAATCGTGAAACGGAACTTGAGACCGTTGGTCGGGAGGTTCGTTCAAACCTTTCCTGGATTTTCGCCGCCGCTCTTTGCCGGTGTTTCGGGCGCCTCATCAAGTCGAGCGATGCCTGCGGGCGCGGTCTGACTAGACTTCCTTCCCGCCGGTGTTCGCGGGACCGACCGAAAGGAAACAAGATGCGCAAGGCAACTCTTCTACTGGCTCCGTTGGCTCTGGTTCTGGGTTTGACCGGCTGCGAGACGAGGAAGTCACGCAGCGACGACGTTTCGGTGCTGACCGGACCCGACCCCTGCAAGGTCAACGTCCGCCTCGACCGGAAAAGGAACGTCTACGTGGACCAGGAGCCGACGCGAACCAACCGGTGCGTATCGACAGCCGCGACCCGGGTCGTCAACTTTTACCTGCGCGGCTCGCCAGGCGCCACGTTCGAGGTCAGCGTGACCTCGGGGCCGGCTCCCCGGCCGACCTGTATTGCGATGCCGGCGCCGCATGGACAACCCGAGGAAGTGGCCTGTACCTTCGTCGCGCGTCTACCTGGCCAAACGCCGCAGGAATACAAATATGCGGTCAAGGTGGTGGATGGAATCAACCCCCCACCCCCAACCCTCGACCCGATGATGATCAACGACTGAGCAGCCAGGCCCGCGCCGCAGCCATCGCCTCGAGGTACGAGGCGGCGCGGCCGGCGGCTTCCTCGGCGCTGGCATCCTGTGGCGCCAACGCCTCTCTCGCCTGCGCCGCCAGCGGCAGCAGCACTGCTTCGTCCACCGGATCGAGATGCAGCCCGGTGCGCTTGAGTTGCGCCTGCGCCGCACCGTGGAACCAGGCCGCGCGGGCCGCGTCGGCGCGCAGCGCCGCGACCCCGGCGGAGATGGCCAATACGTTCGCTCCGGTGAGTTGCGAGCCGATCGCTTCGGCGATATCGAGCGCTTGCAGCAACAGGCCCGCCGCGGGCGCGGGCGCGCCACGTCCGATCGATACCAGTGCCAGATTGAGCAGCGCGACCGCCGTGTTCTCGTGGTCGCCGAGATCGCGCGTCAGCGCCAGGGCCTGTTCGTAGAGCGGCTGCGCGGTATCGAGGGTGCCTTCGATCCGGTGCAACTGTGCCAGCGCATTCAGTGCCGCGGCGTGCTCGCGCTGGTCGCCGCGTTCCTGCGCCAGGGCCAGGGCCTGTTGCAGAAAGCGGTGGGCGGCGGCGCGGTCGCCCTGCGCCACGCAGGTCATTCCGAGCGTTTGCAGCACCGATGCGGCACGCCCTGCATCGCCGAGTTCTTGCGCAATCGCCAAGGCCTCTTCGAGATGGGCCTGCGCTTCGGCGAAACGCCCGGTCATGAAGCCCGCCTGTCCGGCCGTCTGAAGCGCGCGGCAACGGTGGATGCTGCGCGCCTGCGCGC
>JANOLJ010000417.1:0-9558 GCA_031419715.1 Burkholderiales bacterium
TCGGGCTGGCGGCGGTGATGAAGATCTTGTCCGAGATCGGGCCGGACCTGAGTCGCTTTGAAACCGTCAAGCACTTCTGTTCGTGGCTGGGGCTGTGCCCGGGCACCAAGATCAGCGGCGGCAAGGTGCTCTCGGCCAAGAGCAAGCGCTCGGCCAACTGGGTGCGCCAGGCGCTGAAGATGGCGGCGATGAGCCTGTCGCACAGCAGCTCCGCGCTCGGCACGTTCTATCGTCGCCTGTGCACTCGCATGGACAAGCCGCGCGCCAACACCGCCGTAGCTCACAAACTCGCACGCATGGTGTACTTCATGCTCACGCGTGGCGAAGCCTTCGTCGACAAGGGCCAGCAGGACTACGAAGAGCAGCAGCGCCAGCGCAGCATCGCCGCCCTCAAGCGCCGTGCCGCCGCACTCGGCTTTGAGATCAATCCAACCGCAGCGCCAGCATGAAGACCCTGCCCAGCGCTTCCATTTCCATTGGAGCCGATTCCAATGACATCAAACACCTACCGATTTTGTTTCTGGTGAGCAGCGGCCGGACGTTGAATTGCCCGCGACGCCTGTTTCTGACTTCAATCGGCTCGGGTCTCTCCGGGGCCGGGAGCGCGCTTGCGGCCGGTGAACATCGCGGCGATCAGATTCTCGCGCTGCAGGATCGAAGTGAGCACGACGCCGCCGACGTGCAGGGGCACGAGCACCACGAACGACCAGCCGGCGATCTGGTGTACGGCGCCCAGCAGCGGGTCGCCCCAGTAGTCTTCCATCACGTACGCCGTGCCACTGACGCCGGCCAGCACGGCGGCGGCCAGCAGCGCGACGATCATCCAGCCGCCGAGCGGGTTGTGGCCGAGGTAGCGCGGTCGTTTGCCAGAGAACAGCGCGCGCGCATGGGCGAATGTCGCCGCGGGGCCGCGCACGAAGTTCGCAAAGCTCAGCTGCGGCTCGAGGGTGAGCCAGCCCACCGTGGCGCGCCAGCTCGCGAGCAGCAGCGCGACCCGCCCGAGCCACTCGTGCCAGGCCCCGCCCTCATAGAACCACAGACAAACCAGAACGCAGCCGGCGAGCGCCCAATGCCCGGCGCGCACGGTGCCGCTCCACACGGTGACGGTTTCCCGCATCGCCTAAGCGTCAGCGCGGTGGGGTTGCCATGGCCGCCGGACAAGCCAGCCCGGCGACGACGGTGTGATGGACGATTTGCATGATGCTGCTGGCGCGCTTGAAGCGCGGCGGAAGTTTCGCATGCCCATGTAAAGTCAGGTCAGTGGTCATGCCGCAGAACCGATACCCGACAACGCCTCAGCGCTGGATGCGCCCCGTGCTCGAATGGGGCGACGGCTGGCGCCAGGTGCTGCATTTTGGCGCGCAGCTGCTCGTACTCGCGCTCGCGCCGTCGAGTTACCGCCTCGTGCAGCGGCGCCGCATGCTGCACGCGATCTACCTCGCGACGATGCCGCTGCTGCCCGGCTTCATTCTGATCTCGGCGGCGGCCGCGCTGATCATCATCCGCATCGTGCTCGCCACGGCGTTGAGCTACGGCCTGTCGCGCTACGCACTCGACGTGCTGGTGCGCACACTCGTGCTGGAGTTGATACCGCTGTCGGCCGCACTGTTCGCCGCGCTGCGCTACGCCATGCCGGCGGGCGAGCAGGTGCGCACGATGCGCCTGCGCGGCGAGTTCGAGGCCGGCCTGGCGGCAGGACGTGACCCAACGCGCGACACCGTGCTGCCGCGCGCGGTGGCGGGTGCCTTCGTCGTGATCACGCTCGCCGTGGTGAGCGGTGCCATCACACTGGTGTTGACCTATGTCTCGGTGTATGGCTTCGCGATTTGGGGGCTGGAGGGCTTCACGCGCACCGTCGGCCAGGTGTTCAGCCCGGTGATCGTGCTCATCTTTGCCTTGAAGACGTTCTTCCTCAGCCTGGCCGTGGCCGTGATTCCGATGGTGCCCACGCCGCGCGAAAGCGTGAGCGGCGCGGCGCGTGTCAACGCCGACATCATTCGCCTGGCGCGGCTGATGGCGGTGGTGCTGCTGATCGAGATGGTGTCACTCGTGGGCAACTACTATTGACCCGCGCCACGCACAAGCTTCGCACCCCGCATGCCCAACCCACCCGAGCCGGACCCGCTGACTGACGCCCCGCCCGTGGCGAACCTCGACCTGAAGGCGAGGGTGCTGCTGTGGGGCGTGCTGTTGCTCGTCGCCTTCGCGGCGGCGTATGTGCTTTACGCGCGCGGCGCGTTCGAGCGCAAGAACACGCTGATCCTGGTGGCCGACAACTCCGAAGGCGTGGTCGTCGGGCAAGACCTGACGTTCGCCGGCTTTGCGATCGGCCGGGTGAACCGCATCGAGCTGTCCAGCGAGGGCAATGCACGCATCGTCGTCGACGTGCCCGTGAAGGACGCGCAGTGGCTGCGCGAATCGAGCATCTTCACGATGGAAAGTGGCCTGGTCGGCGCGCCGAAGATTCGCGCGTTCTCCGGCATCCTCACCGACCCGCCGCTGCCCGACGGCGCGCAGCGCAAACTTCTGAGCGGCGACGCGGCGGCGGAAATCCCGAAAATGATGGCCAGCGTGCGCGACCTGCTCGCCAACCTGACGGCGATGACGGGCAGCGACGCGCCGCTGAACAACACCTTGCGCAACCTGCAGACGACGACGGAAAACCTGAACGGCCCGCGCGGCGCGCTCGGCGTGGTGATGGGCGACGACAGCGGCGCGCGCAAGCGCGTCAACGCGACGCTCGACCAGACGAACGCCTTGCTCGCCCGCATGACCGGCCTGGTGCAGCGCGCCGACGGCTTTGTCTTGAAAGCTGACGGCCTGGTCGGCAAGGCCGACACCCAAGTGTTCGGCGACGCCGGTGTCATGAAGGAAGCGCAGGCCACGGTCGCGCAAATGAACGGCCTGCTCGCCGACGCGCGCAACAGCCTGAAAAAAGTCGACTCCCTGCTCGTTGAAGTGCAGGGCATCGCCGGCAATGCGCGCGAAGCGACGACCGACCTCGGCTCGCTGCGCGCCGAGGTCGAGGCCAGCCTGCGCAAGGTGGAGCACCTGATCAACGAAGTGAACCGCAAGTGGCCGTTCGCGCGCGATACCGAGATCAAGTTGCCATGAGGCCCGGCCGCGTGTTCGCACCACTGGGAGTCGTGTCGCTGCTCGCGGCCTGCGCTGGCACGGCGCCGCCGCCCGATTGGCAGATGAACGCCAAAGGTTCCCTCGAACGCGCGACCGAGGCCTACTTGTCGGGCAACGACCGCATCGAAGCGGTGGAATTCGCGCGCGCCCGCGCCGAGATCGCACGCACCGGCCGCGCCGACCTGTTGGCGCGCGTCGAACTGACGCGCTGCGCCGTGCGCGTCGCGAGTCTGGTGTTCGACGATTGCCCGGGATTCGCCGTGCTCGCACAAGACGCCGCCCCTGCCGAGCGCGCCTACGCGGACTACCTTGCGGGCAAAGCGTCAGCGAAAAGCAGTGCGCTGCTGCCGCCGGCGCAGCGTGACATCGCACAGGGCAAGGCCGTTGCCGACGCCATGGCCCGCATCGAGGACCCGCTGTCGCGTCTGGTCGCTGCCGGCGTCGCGATGCGCACCGGCCGGGCTGAACCGGCACTGTTCGCTGCGGCCGCGGACACCGCGTCGAGCCGCGGGTGGCGCCGGCCCTTGCTTGCCTGGTTGACGGTGCAGATGAAACGCGCCGAGGCCGCAGGCGAGACCGAAGAGGCGGCACGGTTGCGGCGCCGCCTCGAGCTCGTGGCCGGCCGGTGAGCCCGGGCCCAAGGGCCCGCCCGCCGAAACCGCGCGCGGTCCGGGGGGGGGTGTCCAGAGCTTTTACAATCTCAGCTTTCAATACTGAAAGTGTAAAGATGTTGCCTCGCCACGCCGAACATCGCCTGCGGCGCCTCGCGCTCGGTTTTCCAGTCGTGGTGCTGACGGGGCCGCGCCAATCGGGCAAGACCACGCTCGCGCGCGCCACGTTTCCGCGCCATGCCTATGTCTCGCTCGAAGACCCCGACGTGCGCGAGCGTGTCGCCGCCGACCCGCGCGCTTTTCTCGCCGCGCAGCGCGGCGGCGCCGTCATCGACGAAGTGCAGCGCGTGCCGCAACTGCTCTCCTACCTGCAAACAGCCGTCGATGCCAGTGCAACGATGGGGCGCTTCATCCTCACGGGCTCGCAGAACCTGTTGCTTTCCGCCGCCGTGGGCCAGTCGCTGGCCGGGCGCGCCGGTTATCTCGAACTGCTGCCGCTGGCGTATGCCGAGGCGGCGAACAGGTTCGATGCGCTCAGCCTGGACGACCTGCTGGTGCAGGGCAGCTACCCCGCCTTGCTGTCCCGGCCGGTGAACCCCGCCGACTGGCACGCCAGCTACGTCGCCAGCTACATCGAGCGCGACGTGCGCCAGATCAGCCGCATCGCCGACCTGCTGCAATTCCAGCGCTTCATGCGCATGATGGCCGCGCGCACCGGCCAACTGCTCAACCTCAACGCGGTGGCGCAAGACCTGGGCATCGCCCAGACCACGGCGCGCGACTGGTTGGGCGTGCTCGAGGCCAGCTACATCGTGTTCCGGCTCACGCCCTATCACACCAACTTCGGCAAGCGCCTGGTCAAGACGCCCAAGCTCTACTTCCACGACACCGGCCTGGCTGCCTGGCTGCTCGGCGTCACCGATGCAACCGCGATGAGCACGCACGCGATGCGCGGCGCGCTGTTCGAGAACCTGCTCGTGTCGGAGTACGTCAAGTACTGCCGCCACCACGGCCTGAACCACGGCCTGTACTTCTGGCGCGACAACATCGGCACCGAGATCGACCTGCTGATCGAGCGCGCCGGCACGCTGTGGCCGGTGGAGATGAAGTCCGGCGCGACGTTCCAGAGCGAATGGCTGCGCGGCCTGCACACCTGGTGCCGGCACGCGGCTCAGGCGCAGCGTGGCCAGGCCATGCTGGTGTGCAGCGCGCCTGGGCACTTCGAGTACCAGGGAGCGATCGTCGCGAATTGGCGCGAGGCGCTGCTCAAGCTTGTCGTCTGACGTTGTCGCGGTCAATCCGACGCCAGCGCCTTCACCAGCCTGTAGAGGTATTCATGCCCCTCATGAAACGACTTGATCAAGATGCGCTCGTCGCGGCCGTGCACTCGAACATCGTTCACGTCGTTCGCCAGGCCCGAGTGGCCGTAGGTGGGGATTCCCGCATTGCGCAGGAAGCTGCCGTCGGTGGCCGCGGCAAGCATCGTCGGGATCACGGGAATGCCCGGCCAGAACTCTGCCGTCAGGCGCTCCACTTCGCGCATGAGCCGCGGGTTCAGCGGTGAGGGCGGGCTGGGCACGGGCGTGCCGGTGGGCGTGACGGACACCTGCTCGTCGGCGATCACGCGCGCAAGCGTCCGCTGCACTTCTTCGGCAGGCTCGCCGGGCAGGATGCGGCAGTTCACACTCGCACGCGCGGTTTGCGGCAGCGCGTTGACGGCGTGCCCGCCAGAGAGCATCGTCGCCACGCAGGTCGTGCGCATCAGCGCGTTGTAGCGCACCGTGTTCGACAGCCGCGCAATCGCCGCGGGGTCAGGCTGAGCCGAGGCGAGCGAGCGCATGTCCGCGCCCGCCTGCGCATCCACGAGCGCCGCCGTGTGCTGGAAGAAGGCGCGCGTGGTCTCGTTCAATGCGACCGGAAAATCGAAGCGCGCGATCCGGGCCAGCGCGTCCGCGAGGCGGTAGATTGCGTTGTCTTTTGACGGCAGCGAACTGTGGCCTCCCGGATGCTTCACTTCCAGCTGAAAGCTGAGCGACACCTTCTCGCTCGTCTGCACACTGTTCGACAGCGGCTTGCCGTTCAGCAGCCCGACACCGCCGCCCTCGTTCAACGCGAACTCGGCGTCGATCAAGCCGCGGTGGTTCTTCAGCAGCCAGCGTATGCCCATCTCGTTCGCGTCGAGGATCTCTTCGTCGGTTTCGAGCGCGAGAATGAGGTCTCGCGCCGGCCGCAAGCCCTCTTGCTTGTAGCGGATCAGGTTCGCGACAAACGCCGCGGCCATGAACTTGTTGTCCCACACGCCCCGGCCGTACAGATAGCCGCCTTTCTCCAGCAGCTTGAATGGCTCGGCCGACCAGTCCTCGCTTGATGCCGAGACGACGTCGATGTGGGCCAGCAGCAGCATCGGCCGTTGCGCCCCCGTGCCGCGCAGCCGCGCCACCAGATTGCCCTTGCGCGGCGCGGGCGACAACACCTGCACGTCGGCGTCGGCAAAGCCCGCGGCCTTCAAGCGAGCCGCCATCGCCTGCGCGGCCTTGAGCGTGTCACCCGTCGCCGTGACGGTATTGATTTCGACGAGTTCGCGGTGGATGTCGCGCGCGAGTTGCTGATGCGCCGTGAGGGCCTGCGCGCCCACCGACAGCGGCACGGTGCCACAAGCCACGGCCAGCGAGCACCAAAGGATCGATTGCCTGACGAGTCTCATCTGCGTGTCTCCCGGGTGTCGCCCGCGTGGTCCGAACGCGAGTCCCATGATGTTCCCGCGCTGCTCAAACCTGAGGTGGCGGCTGCCGCGCGCGCTGCCAGAAGCCGACGTGAAGGCTCGCGATCTCGGCGTCAATCTGCGCGTCAACCTCGGCCACCGGCCCGCACACCTGAATCGCCTTTTGTCCCCGCGCGAACACCTCGCGGCACGGCAAATCCAGCGTCGGATTCTCGGCGTGATTGCCGGTGAGCGCGAGCAGGCGCTTTTCCTCCACGCCGTAGACGAGCCGGCCGATGTTCGCCCAGTACAGCGTGCCGGCGCACATGCAGCACGGCTCGACGGTGGTGTAGAGCGTGCAGCCCCAGAGGTAGTCTGAGTCGAAGCGCAACGCGGCTTCGCGCGCGAGCACGGCTTCGGCGTGGTTCACGCTGTCGACGTTGCCCTGCTCGATCAGCAGCGTCTCGTGATCGGGCGCCACGAGCACGGCGCCGAAGGGGTGATGGCCGGCTGCAAGCGCGCGCTGCGCCACGGCGTTGGCGGCGCGCAAGTGGCTCTGCATCTGTGTTGGCGTGGGGTCCGGGCGCGTGAGAGGCGGTGGCGAATTCACAGCAACTCATTCCTCACATCAGCACACAACTTGAAGCTTCCACACCGCCGCCCCGGCGACGCCCTTGATGCGAAACTTCTCTGGCAAGGCATTGGGCGTCAGGACGTCGACAGGCACCCCCAGCAATCTGTTGAGTTCGAATCGAATGGCGCCGATGTCGAACAACGTGGTCTCCGATGTGGGGTCGACAAGAATGTCGAGGTCGCTGTCTTCTCGATCAAGGCCTTGCGCCACCGAACCGAAGACGCGCGCGTTGCCGGCTCGGTGCGACGCGACCACGGCGCGAATCGCCGCGCGGTGGGTGTGCAATGCCCGAGACGGTTTCATCGAGGGCGATCCCGTGCCGCGTTGATCAGGCGGTCTGCGAGGGCATCCATGCGCCGCAGTCTAGCAGCGGCAGGTTGTGAAACTCGCCTCCACCCTTCGCGAACCTGCACGAGCAGGGGCTTTGGCGCGGCGCCTGCCTCACCCCAAGGTTGCCGCGCGCCAACACGTTGCCGATGAAGCGGATCGCGAAGTGGTGCTCTTAGCGAGAGTGCCGATGCCGCTGTCGCTGACGGTCAGCTCGCCACGAAGCCGACCAACGAACTCAGGCAGTCAAGCGCTGGCAGGTCAAGAGCGAGGAAGGGAATTGACAGTGTACGGCCGACACACGTACATTATGGGCAACCGGGAAGGACTGCCCCATGCGAACCGCCGACACCCCACGCGCCGCCAGAGTCGAGGCACGTATCGCCCCTGAGGTGCTTGCCGTGGTGCGCCACGCGGCCGAGATTCAGGGCCGAAGCGTCAGTGACTTTGTCGTCGCCGCGGCGCAGGAAGCCGCGAACCGGACGATCGAGCAGGCGCAGATCATCAGGTTGTCGGTTGAGGATCAGCGGCGATTCGCTGCTCTGTTGCTCGACCCGCCCGCCCTGGCGCCGGCGATGGTGCGCGCACGCAAGGCGCATGCCGCGATGATCCGCAAGCCGAAGTGAGCGCGCGGTTCGACATTGCGCTCTTGGGCGACGCGCACGACCGCGCCGGTTTTTCATGTGGTGTCGCCGCGCTCGATCGATACCTTCGCGAACAGGCATCGCAGGACATGCGGCGCCGATCCAGCGCCTGCTATGTGGCGCTTGACGCTGCCAACGCCAAGGTCGCGGGCTACTACACGCTGGCCGCTGGCGGAATTCCGTTGACCGATTTGCCTCAGGAGACGATCAAGAGGCTGCCACGCTATCCGTCCGTTCCCGTGGCCCGCATCGGCCGCCTCGCGGTGGCCTCGGCCTACCGCGGTCAGCACCTCGGCGCAGCGCTGCTGTGGGATGCAGGCATACGCGCGGCACGCTCCGAGGTCGCGATTTTCGCGCTCGTCGTCGACGCCAAGGACGATGCGGCCGTCGCTTTCTACCGCCATCATGGCTTCGAGCCCCTGGGTCGTCAGGCGCGGCAGTTGGTGCTGCCGCTGTCGAGTTTCACAAAGAGGCCGTGACGCGCGCTCTGCGCCCGCCTATTTGTTGCCCGCATGTCTCTTCACCCCGGAATAAGACGAAGGAGCCAGTGCCGCTTCGTCCTTCATCATCAATGAAGTGATACTGCGCGCTTCATGAGCGTCGAGTTTGAATGGGACCCAGTCAAGGCTGCGGCCAACCTGCGCAAGCACGGTGTGGCGTTTGAAGAGGCCGTAACTGCCTTTGCCGACAGCCTGTCGCTCACGATTCCCGACCCGCTGCATTCACAGGGCGAATTGCGCTTCGTGCTGCTCGCGCGCTCACGGGCTGGGCGCATGCTCGCCGTTGTTCACGCGGAGCGCGGCGATACCATTCGCCTCATCGGCCCCAGAGTCGCCACTCGCAAGGAGCGCAAGGCTTATGAAGAAAACACCTGACAAAGAGCTGCTGCCCGAGTACGACTTCTCAAAAGGTGTACGCGGCAAGTACGCGGCTCGCGTGACCCAGGGCAGCAATGTTGTCGTGCTCGACAAGGATGTGCAAAGCCTCTTTCCCGACTCGGCTGCGGTCAACTCCGCGCTTCGCGCCCTTGCACAAGCAGTGGCCGTGACGCGGCGTCCACCCCGCCCCAAAGCGGCTGCGCGCAAACGCGCCGCTGTTTGACTCGGGGTCGGCGAATAGGCCTGACCAAGTCGGCTCACTCGCTCCCCGACCCCCGATGCGCCCACCCGGTCGTACGCTTCTCCACCAGCGAGAACATCTCATACATCAGGTACGCCATCACGCCGATCACCACCAGTCCGGCAAAGGCGAGCGGCATGCGCTGTTGCGAGCCGGCGCTCTGCATGAGGTAGCCGATGCCCGAATCCCCGGCCGTCATCTCGGCGAGCACGGTGCCGACGAATGCGAGCGTGATCGAGACCTTCAGCGAGGCGTAAAAGTAGGGCATGGAGCGCGGCAGGCCGACCTTGGTGAGCACGTCCCAGCGCTTGGCGCCGAGCACGCGCAGCACGTCCTCCAGCTCGGGCTCAAGCGTGGCCAGGCCGGTCGCGATGTTCACCGTGATCG
>JANOLJ010000418.1:0-5796 GCA_031419715.1 Burkholderiales bacterium
GCCGCCCTTGGCAAACGGGCAGATCAAATCGATGACCTTGATTCCGGTTTCCAGCAGCTCTTGTGAGGGGCTGAGCTCGTCGTAGGCGGGAGCCTTGCGGTGGATCGACGCGGTGAGCGTCTGGTCCACCGGGCCGCGCTCATCGATCGGGTTGCCCAGCACGTCCATGATGCGGCCCAGCGTCGCGGTGCCCACCGGCACCGTGATCGCCTTGCCGGTGTTGCTCACCATCAAGCCGCGGCGCAGGCCGTCCGACGAGCCCAGTGCGATCGTGCGCACGATGCCGTCGCCGAGTTGCTGCTGCACTTCGAGCGTGAGCGCCGTGCCTTCGAGTTTCAACGCGTCGTACACGCGCGGCATGTGCTCGCGCGGGAATTCAACGTCGACGACAGCGCCGATGCACTGCACGATCTTGCCCTGGGTCTGGGTGTTCGCCATTTCGAGTTCCTTGAAACTTCAATCTTGAATTCGTTTGTGCCGCGTCTACAACGACGTCAGCCGCTGATCGCGGCGGCGCCGCCGACGATCTCGGAGAGTTCTTTCGTGATCGCCGCCTGGCGCGTCTTGTTGTAGACGAGCTTCAACTCGGCGATCAGATTGCCGGCGTTGTCGGTCGCGGCTTTCATCGCGACCATTCGCGCGGCGTGTTCCGACGCCATGTTCTCGGCGACGGATTGATAGACGAGCGCTTCGATGTAGCGCTTGAACAGCTCGTCAATCACGGTCGATGCGTCGGGCTCGTACAGGTAGTCCCAGGCGTACTGCGACTTCTCGGCCGCGCTTTGCTGCAGGCGGTCCGCCGACAAGGGCAGCAACTGCTCGATCGTGGGTTCCTGCTTCATCGTATTGATGAACTTGGTGTAGCACAGGTACACGGCGTCGACCCTGCCCTCCACAAAGGCGTCGAGCATCGTCTTCACCGGGCCGATCAGCTTGTCCAGGTGTGGCCTGTCGCCCAGTTGCGTGGCCTGGCTGATGACCTTGACGCCGATGCGGTTCAGGAAGCCCAGGCCCTTGTTGCCCAGCGCCACCGCCTGCGCGCTGCCGCCAGCCGTTTGCTCTTCACGCAGCTTGGTCGTGAGGGCGCGCAGCACGTTGGTGTTCAAGCCGCCGCACAAGCCCTTGTCGGACGTGACGACGATGTAGCCGGTGGCCTTGCTTTCCCCGGCCTTGCGCACGGGCTTGCGCATATACGCTGATTTGTACTCGGGGTTCGATTGGGAGAGGTTCGCCGTGATGTTGCGAATCTTGTCGGCGTATGGCCGCGCCGCGCGCATGCGCTCCTGCGCCTTGCGCATCTTCGAGACCGAGATCATCTCCATCGCCTTGGTGATCTTCTTCGTGCTCTCGAAGTTCTTGATCTTGGTGCGTATCTCTTTACCGACCGCCATGATGTTTCTCCGACGTGCGGTATCAGGCGAAGGATTTCTTGAACGCGGCGATGGCGCCGTTCATTTCCGCTTCAGCTTCCTTGTCCATCGCCTTGTCCTTTTCCAGCTTGGCGAGCAGCGCGGCGTGGCTGGACTTCAGGTGCTGGTGCAGACCATGCTCGAAGCCGAGAATCTTCTTCACCTCGACGTCGTCCATGAAACCCTTGTTGACGGCGAACAAGGTCGCGGCCATCAGGCTGATCGGCAGCGGCGAATACTGAGCTTGCTTGAGCAATTCGGTGACGCGCGCACCGCGGTCGAGCTGCTTGCGCGTCGCGTCGTCGAGGTCGGACGCAAACTGGGCGAAGGCCGCGAGTTCGCGGTACTGCGCCAGGTCGGTACGGATGCCGCCCGACAAGCCCTTGATCAACTTGGTCTGTGCGGCGCTGCCGACGCGCGACACTGAAATGCCGGCGTTGATGGCGGGGCGGATGCCGGCGTTGAACAGCGACGTTTCCAGGAAGATCTGGCCGTCGGTGATCGAGATCACGTTCGTCGGAACGAACGCCGACACGTCGCCAGCCTGGGTTTCGATGATCGGCAGCGCCGTCAGCGAACCCGTCTTGCCTTTGACCGCGCCCTTGGTGAAAGCTTCAACATAGTCGGCGTTGACACGCGCGGCGCGCTCCAGCAGACGGCTGTGCAGGTAGAACACGTCGCCCGGGTAAGCTTCACGGCCCGGTGGGCGGCGCAGCAACAGCGAGACCTGGCGGTAGGCCACGGCCTGCTTGGACAAGTCGTCGTAAATGATCAGCGCGTCCTGGCCACGATCGCGGAAGTACTCGCCCATCGTGCAGCCCGAATACGCCGACACATACTGCATCGCCGCCGACTCCGACGCCGAGGCGCCGACGACGATGGTGTAGTCCATCGCGCCATGGGCTTCGAGCGCGCGCACCACGTTCTTGATCGACGAGGCTTTCTGGCCGATCGCCACGTAGACGCAGGTCATGTTCTGACCCTTCTGGTTGATGATCGTGTCGATCGCCACCGCCGTCTTGCCGGTCTGCCGGTCGCCGATGATCAGTTCGCGTTGACCACGACCGATCGGCACCATCGAGTCGATCGACTTCAAACCCGTCTGCACCGGCTGGCTCACCGACTGGCGTGCGATCACGCCCGGCGCCACTTTTTCGATCACGTCGCTCATCTTCGCGTTGATCGGGCCCTTGCCGTCAATCGGCTGGCCGAGCGCGTTCACCACGCGGCCGATCAGCTCGGGCCCGACCGGCACTTCCAGAATGCGGCCGGTGCACTTGACGGTGTCACCTTCCGAGATGTGCTCGTACTCGCCCAGAATCACGGCGCCAACCGAGTCACGTTCCAGGTTCAGCGCCAGGCCGTAGGTGGGTTGGCCGCTCGCGGTGGGCGGGAACTCAAGCATCTCACCGGCCATTGCATCGGACAGGCCGTGTACGCGCACGATGCCGTCGGTGACGGAAACCACGGTGCCCTGGTTCTTGATGTCCGCGGACAGGCTCAGGCCCTGGATGCGGCTCTTAATCAGTTCGGAAATTTCGGCGGGATTGAGTTGCATTTCTGATCTCCGGTCTGCGAGGCTTGTGCCTGGATGCAGGTTGGACTGAGAGTGGACTGAGAGCTAAGTTAGAGCGTTCACGGTGCACCTGCGGGCATCACGCCGTGAGCGCCATCTTCATTTGTTCGAGCCGCGCCTTCACCGAGGTGTCGAGCACTTCATCGCCCACCACGACGCGGATGCCGCCGATCAACTCCGGCGCCAACACCACGGTGGCGTTGAGCTTGCGCGCGAAGCGCTTCTCAAGTGTTGCCACCACGTCGGTGAGTTGTGCCGGGGCAATCGGGAAGGCGCTGTGGATCTCGGCGTCGGCAATGCCGGAGCGCGCGTTCACGAGCGCATGGAACTGCTCGGCAATTGCGGGCAGTGCGGCAAGGCGGCCGTTGTCGATCACGGTGCGTAGCAGGTTCTTCGCGGAATCGGAGAGTGGCGCCTTGATCACCGACGTCATCACCTCGAAAACCTGCGCCGCGCTGACCTTCGGGTTGTCGGCGAACTGGCGCAGTTGCGGATCTCCCGCAACGTCAGCCAAGGCCTGCACCTGCTCCGTCAACGCGGCCGCTTCGCCCGCCCCGGCAGCCTTGAACAAGGCCTCGGCGTAGGGCCGGGCGATGGTGGCGAGTTCAGCCATGGTGTGACTCCCGCCGGGCCGCCACGGGCCACGAAGGGGCCTCTGCGCGGCCCTGGGAGTCACGCGCCCCAAGGGCCACGAAGGGGCCCCTTCGTGGCCCTTGGGGCAGCGAGCGAACGCGAGCGTGGGGGCACATACTTACAGCTCACCCTTCAGGCGCGTCAGCAGTTCGGCGTGAACGCCGGCATTGACTTCGCGTTTGAGGATCTGCTCCGCCCCCCGAACCGCCAGTGCAGCGACCTGCTCACGCAGGCTTTCGCGCGCCTTGACGGCTTCTTGGTTGGCCTCGGCCTTGGCCGCGGCGATGATCTTCGCGCCCTCTTCGCTGGCGCGCGTCTTCGCTTCTTCGATCATCGTCTGGGCCAGACGCTCGGCATCGGCCAGCCGCTGCGTGGCGTGGGTACGCGCCGTGGAGAGTTGCTCTTCGACGCGCCGATTTGCATTGCTCAACTCGGCTTTCGCCTTGTCGGCGGCGGACAGGCCGTCGGCGATCTTCTTGGCGCGCTCGTCAAGCGCCGCGGTGATCGGGGGCCAGACAAACTTCATCGTGAACCAGACCAAGATCAGGAACACGATCATCTGAAAGATGAATGTCGCGGTAATGCTCATATTGCCTTCGGCAGTGGACTAAAAGCCGCCGCGAGCGGCGGCAAAGGCGACCGGCGGATTTACTTGGGCAGATTCGCCAACTGGGCGAGGAACGGATTCGCGGTGGTGAACCACAGTGCGATGCCCGTGCCGATGATGAACGAGGCGTCGATCAGGCCGACGAGCAGGAACATCTTGGTCTGCAACTCCCCCATCAACTCGGGCTGGCGCGCCGCCGATTCAAGGTACTTGCTGCCCATCACGCCGATGCCGATGCACGCGCCCATCGCGCCCAGACCGATGATGAGACCTGCCGCGAGGGCGACGAGACCGATGAGTTCCATGTCTGACTCCAGTAGTAGTTGAATGAAAAGGGAAAATCGAAAGTCGCTGCGGCAAAGGGACAGGCAGGCTCAGTGAGTTTCGTGCGCCTGACCCACGTAGACCAGCGTCAGCATCATGAACACGAAGGCTTGCAGGGTGATGATCAGGATATGGAAGATCGCCCACACCGTGCCGGCCAGGATGTGCATCGCGCCGAGCGCGAAGCCACCGAGCGACAGCGTGAAAGCACCGCCGAGCAGCGCGATCAACAGGAAGATCAATTCACCGGCATACATGTTGCCGAAGAGTCGCATGCCGTGCGACACCGTCTTGGCGACGTACTCGACAACTTGCATCGCGAAGTTGAACGGGTAGAGCGCCCAGTGGTTGCCAAAGGGGGCGGCGAAGAGTTCGTGAATCCAACCGCCCAGCCCCTTGATCTTCACGTTGTAGACCAGGCAGACGATGAGCACGCCGACCGACAAACCCATCGTGATCGACAAATCGGCGGTCGGAACGACGCGCAAGTAGGCGTGCGCTGGGTCGTGGCCTGCGGCGCTGTAGGCCCACGTCCAGAGCAGCGGCAGCAGATCCACCGGCAACAGGTCCATTGCGTTGAGCAAGAAGATCCAGATGAACACCGTGAGCGCCAGCGGCGCCACCAGCTTGCGGCTCTTGGCGTTGTGCACGATGCCTTTGGCTTGGCTCTCCACCATCTCGAAGAGGATCTCGACGGCGGCCTGGAAGCGCCCAGGCACGCCCGCAGTTGCACTGCTTGCCGCGCGCCACAACAGCCAGCAGCCGAGCACACCGAGCAGAATCGAGAAGGCGATGGAATCGAAGTTGATGACCGAAAAATCGACCAGGCCCTTGGGCTTGCCGGTCTGAAAGTGGGTCAGGTGGTGAACGATGTATTCACCGGCGGTGAGTGCTTGGCCTTCGGCTGCCATGTTGTCGCGTTCCGTCTTCCATTCACCGCACACGCCACAGCAGCGCGAGCCAGTACACCTGAATACACAGCACGAGCGCCACCAGCAATGCCGGCCAGCTCAAGGGCTGAACTATCCTCGGCGCCAGCATCAGCATCAGCACCGAGACTCCAATCTTCACCACGCTCCAGAACATCACGCCGACGGCACTGGCGCCGGGCGAAACACCTGAGACCCTGCGCGTCATGCCGCGCGCCATCAGGGCACCCGGTATCACCGCCGTGGCCGTGCCATACAGCGCCGACCACACCACCTCGACGGTGCCGCTGAGCCACCACGCCAACAGCGCCACCGCCG
>JANOLJ010000419.1:0-9199 GCA_031419715.1 Burkholderiales bacterium
CGGCAGGCGGCACCCGGTGGGGTCTGGTGGGGGCGATTTCTGGGGCGACGAGCAGCGCAGGCTTGGCGTCGGCGCGCGCAGCGCGCATCCAAAACTGACTCGCCGCGCCTGTTTGAGCGCAGCGAGTTCGCGGCGCGACGCCGAGCCGAGCAGCACAGTGGAGTCGGCGCGCAGCGCCGACCGCCCCAGCAAGAGCCCCCGCCAGGCCCCACCGGGTGACGCCTGCCGCGCCGCTCTGACCTACACCCGCATAGCGGACGCTCAACCGGCAGCAATGGGCCGAAACGCGCCGCTGCTCAATGCCGACTGGCTCTGTCCAACACGGGTAGCGCGCGGCGCGGTGGACCCTGGCCATGGATGACAAAGGCGTCGAAGACGCGGCGATCCTGTTGATGTCGATCGGCGAGGCCGAGGCGTCCGAGGTTTTCAAGCATCTCTCGCCGAAGGAAGTGCAGAGCGTCGGCGAAGCGATCGCGAAGATGAAGTCGATTCCGCGCGAGCGCGTCGAGTCGGTGCTGGGTAAATTCGCGCAAACCGCTGGCGAACAAAGCATGCTGGTGAGCGACAACGACGAGTACGTGAAGAGTGTGCTGCGCAAGGCGCTGGGCGATGACAAGGCGAATCTGCTGATCGACCGCATCCTCAGCGGTGGCGACGTGTCGGGCATCGAAAGCCTGAAGTGGATCGACGCGACTTCGGTGGCCGAGCTGCTGCGCACTGAACACCCGCAGATCGTCGCGGCGATCCTGGTGCACTTGGAGTTCGACCAGGCGAGTCAGGTGCTCAAGGAACTCACCGAGCGCCAGCGCAACGAGGTGCTGGTGCGCATCGCCACGCTCGACGGCATCCGGCCCGCGGCGCTGCGCGACCTGAATGAAATGATGGGCAAGGTGCTGGCCGGCGGCGACAAGCTGAAGAAGACGGCGCTGGGCGGCCCGAAAGCGGCCGCCGAGATCATCAACATGCTGGGCTCGGCGGTCGAGACGTCGGTGTTGGATTTCGTGCGCGAAGCCGACGCAGAGCTGGCGCAGAAGATCATGGACAACATGTTCACCTTCGAGGATCTGCAGAAGCTGGAGGACAGCGCGATCCAGACGGTGCTCAAGGAAGTTCAGTCCGAGTCGCTCGTCATCGCGCTCAAGGGCGCGCCACCGGAGATGCACGAAAGGGTGTTCAAGAACATGTCCAAACGCGCCGCCGAGACGCTGCGCGAAGACCTCGAATCGCGCGGCCCGGTGCGGCTGTCGGAAGTCGAGGCCGAGCAGAAGGAAATGCTCAAGATCGTGCGGCGTCTGGCCGACGAAGGCCAGATCGTGCTCGGCGGCAGCGGGGGCGACGATGCATTCGTGTGACGCACCGCGCGCCAACCCGGCGTGCGCCGGCATGACAGTCAGACTGGTCTTCGCCTCATGAAGATTCCGCCTTCCACACCCGGCTTCGCCCCCAAGGCGTCGGTGCACAGCCGCTTCATTCCGCGTGAGGAGTTGCAACATTTCGAAGCCTGGGCGCCAGGCGCGTTGTCCAACACCACGCCGTCCACCCCACAGGCCGGCAATGGCGGCGCGACCCGCGCCGCGCCCGGCCCGGCCGACCCGGTGCACGCGGCGCGCCAGGCGGGCTACCAGGACGGTTACCGCGACGGCCTGGTCGCGCTGGAGGGTTTCAAGAAAAGCTTCGCGGCGAGCACGACGCAAAACGTCGGCGCGCTGTTGAGCTCGGTGGGCGCGCAGCTCGACGCCTTGCAGCAGGCGATGGCCAGCGCGATCGTGCAAACTTCGACGCAGCTCGCGCGCCAGATCGTGCGCAGCGAAATCAGCGCACGGCCGGAGTTGATTGTCGATGTCGCCGAGCATGCGCTGGACGCGCTGATGCTGAGTGCGCGCCACATCACGTTGCGCCTGCATCCGGATGACCAGGCGCTGGTCGCGCAAGGTGCGGCCGACGTGCTCGCGGCGCGCGGCGCGCGCCTCATCGCCGATGCATCGGTACAGCGCGGCGGCTGTTTGATCGAGTCCGACCTGGGACGCGTCGATGCGACGATCGCGACACGCTGGGCACGCGGCGTCGCGACGATCGGCAGCGAGCAGGCGTGGGACGATGGCGCGCAGGCGAGCCCGCCGACCGCTGCCGCTGCGGGCACCGCTGGCGCGGCCGCTGCCACTGCCGCAGCCGCGCCGGGCGATGGCGCCGACTCGCCGGCGCAAACACCATGACCGCGACACCCCACACCGCGCCCGACATCGCCCCGCAATGGGAGCGCTTCCTCGGCGACCTGCGCGCGTTTTCCGGGGAAGCAGCGCTGCTCGATGTGCAAGGCCATCTGGTGCGAGTCAAGGGCCTGGTGCTCGAGGCCGCGGGTCTGCGCCTGCCCGTAGGCTCGGTGTGCGAGATCGAACAAGGGCGCGAACAAGGACACGAGCAAGGCCAGGCCGCGCCGGGTTCGCGCGGCGTGGATTCGGTGATGGCCGAAGTGGTGGGCTTCTCGGGCGACCGCGCTTACCTGATGCCCACCGGCGACATTCATGGCCTGACGAGCGGGGCGCGTGTCGTGCCGCGCGTCAGCCCGGTCGTGCCGCTGCGTCTGGGCGCGGCGCGCCACCCGTGGCGGCGCAGCATTGACCGCACCCTGCACCTGCCGGTGGGCGAGGGCCTGCTCGGGCGCGTGGTCGACTCACATGGCGCGCCGATCGATCGGCTAGGGCCCCTGACGAACGTACACAACCACCCGCTGATGCGGCGCCCGATCAACGCGATGGAGCGCGACCCGGTGCGCAGACCGCTGGACACCGGCGTGCGCGCAATCAACGCGATGTTCACCGTTGGCCGCGGCCAGCGCATCGGCCTGTTCTCCGGCACCGGCGTGGGCAAGTCGGTGTTGCTCGGCATGATGGCGCGCTACACCGAGGCCGATGTGATCGTGCTCGGCCTCATCGGCGAGCGCGGCCGCGAAGTCAAGGAATTCATTGAAGACATCCTGGGCGAAGCGGGCCTGCGCCGCTCCGTCGTCGTCGCCGCGCCGGCCGACGCGCCACCGCTGGTGCGCCTGCAAGGTGCCTACTACGCGACGGCGATCGCGGAAGACTTTCGCGACGCCGGCAAACATGTGCTGTTGCTGATGGACTCGCTGACGCGCTTTGCGATGGCGCAGCGCGAGATCGCGCTGGCGATCGGCGAGCCGCCCGCGACGAAAGGCTATCCGCCGAGTTGTTTTGCGAAGCTGCCGCAGCTCGTCGCGCGCAGCGGCAACGGCCGGGCTCTGGACAAAGACGGCGGTGGCGGCTCGATCACCGCGTTCTACACCGTGCTCACCGAGGGCGACGACCCGCAAGACCCGATTGCCGACGCGGCGCGCGGCATTCTCGATGGCCACATCGTGCTGTCGCGCGAGCTCGCCGAGGCCGGGCACTTTCCGGCCATCGACGTGGAGCGCTCGATCTCGCGCGTGATGGTGAATGTGGCCACGCCACGCCATGTGGAGGCGGCGCGGCGCCTGCGCCAGCTGCATGCGAAATATGAAAAAGCGCGCGACCTGATTCAGCTCGGCGCCTACAGCCCCGGCCACGACACCGAGCTTGATGCTGCCGTGCGCCTGCACAGCGCGATCGCGACGATGCTGCAACAAGACATGAACCGTGGCGCGTCGCTGACCAGCAGCGTCGACGCGCTGCACGCCGTGCTCGGCGCCTGACAGCCGAACCCTCTGCCTGCCGATTCAACCCCCAGCCACACCCTCTCATGAACACCTTGCTGACCCTGCTGCGCCAAGCCGAAGACGAGCGCGACCGCTGCGCCGCACTGTGGCTCGCCGCGGCCAACGCCCACAGCGCCATTGAAGCCCAGTATGAACAACTGATGGCTTACCGCCGCGAATATGAAACGCGCTGGAGCCGCCAATTCAGCGAGCAAGGCCAGATGGAGCTGGTGCGCAGCTACCACGGCTTCATGCTGCGCCTCACCCAAGCCGTTGAACACCAGCAAGGCACGGTGCAAGGCGCGGCAACGCGTGCGCAGCAGGCGCGCTCGCAGTTGCGCGAGCGCGAGCTGCGCGTGGCCTCGGTGCGCAAGCTCATCGAGCGCCGCCAGCAGCAGGTGCGTGTCGACACGACGCGGCGCGAACAAAAGTTCAGCGATGAAATGGCGTCGCGCGTCGTGCGCGACAGCGCCTTTCATGGCCTGGCTTCAACCTACTGACGAGAGCCCGCCGACATGCATGCCACCATTGCCCACACCGGCGCCAGCGCCCTGCTCCCGGCGCTGGGCGCCTGCGCCGCGGGCGCGGCGCCGAGCAGCACATCGATGGCCGGCACGCCGGCCGAAGGTTTGTCATTCGCGCAACAGCTCGGGCGCCACAGCGCTGTGGGCGCGGCGCTGTTTGATCTGCTGGAATCGGCGCCGGGCGCCGGGCCGCTCGCCGACGCCGCAGGCATGGTGATCGCGCCGCCGCTTGAGGGCGAACACGCCGCCGACAGGGTGGCCACGCCCGAGCCAGCCACCGCCGACACCACTGAGGGCACCGAGGTCGCCGGCTTGCAGACCTTCATCGCACAGCTCTTGCCGGTCGCCGCGCCAGCAGCGCTGAGCGCAGGCGCGCTCGCGAGCGAGCGCGCTGGCAGTGAGACGCCTGGCGAAGCCACGCAGGCCACGCCGACCAGGCCGACACGCTTGGTGCCTTCCGACCCGGCGGCACCACTGCAAGCTGGCGCCGCAGCAGCGCTTGCGCAAACGCCTACGCATGGCACGACGCCCTCGGAGCGTGCATCGGCCGTCCCGGCGCGAGAACGCGGCATGGCGCGCGCCGAAGCGCCCGCCGGGCCAGGCGCTCCAGCGACCACACGCACTGATCCGGGCGAGCCCCGAGCCAAGGCGCGCGGTGATGCACGCGCCAGCGAGCGCCACATCACCCACGGCACGGCGCCACGCCATCAGCCCGGGCGCGACAGCATTAATGGAGTGACGCGCAGTGACGCGGCGACGTCGCGAGCGAACCTCGCGCGCGAAGCGGCTCGCACCGAAGAAACCGACCGGCGTCACGCTCTCGACGCGACCGCGCTGCCTACAGCCGGGGCAGTGACGATCGATGCGGCGCCGGGCGGCGCTGCCACGCCTGCATCACCCGACGCGCGGTTCGACGCGGCGCCGCGCGATCACAACTTGGTCGCCGCACCCGGGAGCGCAGCGTCGGCACCGGCGAGCGCCGCGCTGGCATCCGCGAACGCCGGGCCGGCACCGCCACCCGAGGCGCTGCTTGGTACCTCGCCTGCTGCTGGCGCACCCGCCGGCCCGCGCTCGCGCCTGGAGCGACTCGACCATGGTCCTACAAGCCATTCGATGGATCCGACGGGCCCGACGAGCATGACGGCGCCCGCACTTGCCGCACAAGCGCGCGGGGTCACCAGCGCCAGCCGCGACGAAGGCAGCGCGCAAGGCACTCTGCGCACAGCCCAAGACCGCGCCGAACCGAAGGCACCTCACGACCCGACGCACGAGCGCAGCATTGCGCTGCCCCATGCCGCGCAGGCGCTGATGGCGCTAACCGAACCGCAAGGCGTGCCGCGCCCGGCATCGAGCCGCACGCCAAGCGCATCAACGCTGAACGACGTGCTGGCCTTGCCCGCGGTGGCAGCGGCGTTGCCGAACGCTGCACAAATTTCGCAGATGCCGACTGTGCACATCGAACTGGGGGTGCCGGTCAGCGCGCCGCAGTTCCGCGACGCCTTCGCGCTGCAGGTGAGCCTGCTCACGCGCGATGGCGTGCAGCACGCTCAAGTGCACCTGAACCCGGCCGAGTTGGGGCCGATTTCGGTGCAGATCGCGCTGGACGGGCAACAGGCACAAATTCACTTTGGCTGCGATTCGGCGCAGACGCGCCAACTCGTCGAGACCGGCCTGCCCACACTCGCCGCGCACCTGCGTGATGCCGGTTTCACCCTCAGCGGCGGCGGGGTCTCGCAACACGCACCCGAACAGCGCCAGGGGTCGAACCCGGGCGCGGCCGAGCGCGCCGCGGCGTTGGCGCTTGACCGCGACGACGCCGCTGCCACGCCGACGCTGCACACGATCCGCGTCGCCACGGGCCGGCTGGACACCTACGCCTGACTTCAGTTCGAAGTCGATCGCATGGAAATTGGGGTCTTCGATCGGCCCGTTGCCGTCTGGGGGCACGCGTTCAGCGTGCGAAGGTTTCGACGCCAGGGCGGCGGCGGAGCCCCCGTTCTCCGGCCCACGCTGCTCGACGTCTGCACGCAGCGAGCAATGAAAGTCAGCAACGGGCCGCAGGCAAACACTCATGAGCAAATGTGGCTCTGCCACTTTGCTCATCCCCCTCGGGGGGCGGACGACGTAGTCGTCGGCCTGGGGGCGCTCTCAACTCGTGTGCCTCATGCAATAGAACGCAAGACGGGCATAAGGCCAAACATGCGGCCGCGACTGCTCGCGGACACACACCTGCGAAAGGGCTGGCTCTTCCAAGGGCTAGCGCGAGCTGCAAGCCTGAGGCTGGTCGCCTCGGGAAGCCGGCAAAAGCCGCGCTTATCGGCGATTGCGCCGCGGGAGCAGTTTCGATAATGACGCAAACCGCCGCTGCACCCACAGGCCGCAGCGCGCCGAATCGTCTGCCCCTGAGGAGCCCGCATGTCTGCCCCTGCCGCTGAGCCTGAAGTCGCTGAAGCACCGCCGAAGAAAAGCAAGAAGAAGCTCATCATCATCGTGGCCGCGGCGTTTCTGTTGTGCGGCGCGGGTGGCGGCGCATTTTTCTACATGAAGCAAAAGGCCGCTGCCGAGGCGGCGGCTGCGGCCGAAGGCGAAGACGGCGCCGCGGCGCAAGCCTCGGCCAAGCCGGCGGGCCCGCCGACCTACGTGCCGCTGGATGCCTTCGTCGTCAACCTCGCTGACAAAGAGGCCGACCGCTTTGCGCAGATCGGCATCACCTTGCAAGTGGACGACTCCAAGGTCGCGGAGCAGATGAAGACTTACATGCCGGCTATCCGCAACGGCATCCTGATGATCCTCGCGCACAAGAGTTCCGACGAGTTGCTGGAGCGCAGCGGCAAAGAGCAACTTGCCGGTGAAATTCTGGTGGCCACGGCGCGCGCGCTGGGCATCCCGATCGTCGACGCCAAGACCGACGCGACGGCGAAGAAAGCCGACGCCGCACCGGCTGAGGACGAAGACGAGGCCGATGCCGATGCGAAGCCCACCAAGGGCGGCAAGTCGGGCAAGAAGGCGAAGGACGCGCCGCACAACCCGATCACGCAAGTGCACTTCTCGAACTTCATCATTCAATGACGCCCCACCTCGACGCGATTCACGATGCCCACGACCTGTCGCCCAGGAGCACCCCATGACGTCTGAAAACGGCGCGGCCGCGCCCTCGGCGGAAGACGCCATGGCCGACGAATGGGCCGCGGCACTGGCTGAATCGAAGCCGGCGGCGGCGCAGACCGCCCAGACCGCGATAGAGCAAGTGGCACCAGTGTCGTTCGCCAACCTCGCCAGCGGGGGCGCGCCGCCCGCGGTGAACGACATCAACATGATTCTGGACATCCCCGTGCAGCTCACGGTGGAGCTCGGGCGCACCCGCATCCCGATCAAGCACATTCTGCAGCTCGCGCAAGGCTCGGTGGTCGAACTCGAAACGCTGGCGGGTGAGCCGATGGATGTGCTCGTGAACGGCTACCTCATCGCCCAGGGCGAGGTCGTCGTCGTGAACGACAAGTTCGGCATTCGCCTGACCGACATCGTGACGCCGTCGGAGCGCATGCGGCGCCTGAGTCGGGCATGAGTCCGCGGGCCCGATGACGTCCAACCTGTTCACTTCCGTGCTGTGGTTCATCGCCGTCCTGGCGCTGATCCCGGTGCTGCTGTGGCTGCTCAAGCGCACGCCTTTGGGAACCGGCGGCGCCGCTGCATCGGGGCTGATGCGTCAGGTGGCGGCGTTGCCGCTGTCGCCGAGCCAACGCATCGTGACCATCGAAGTCGGCAGCGGCGAAGAGCGTCGCTGGCTCGTGCTGGGTGTCACGCCGCAAAGCATCACCCCCTTGCACAACCTCGCACCGCAAGCGGAACCGCTGGCGCCCGCTGCCGCGGCGCCGAATTTCGCGCAACTGTTCGCACGGCTGCGCAAGCCCGGTGGGGCGGCGTGATGCGGGCTTGCAGGTCAACGCACGCCCGCACAGCGAAGTGGGCCGCGCGGCTGGCCGCGCAAATGGCCGGGCGAATGGCCGCGCTAATGGCCGCGCTAATGGCCGCGCTAATGGCCGCGCGAATGGCCGCACGAATGGCCGCACGAATGGCCGCGCGAATGGCCGCGCGAATGGCCGCGCTAGTGGCCATGCTGCTGCCGCTGAGCGCCTGGGCCCAGGCCACCAGCACGGCAACGCTGCCACTCGTGATCGGCCAGGGCGCGGGCGGCGCGAGTTACTCGGTGCCGATCCAGACGCTGCTGTTCTTCACCGCGCTGAGTTTCCTGCCCGCTGTGCTGCTGTTGATGACGGGCTTCACGCGCATTGTCATCGTGCTGTCGCTGCTGCGTCAGGCGCTGGGCACGCAGGCCGCGCCGCCGAACCAGGTGATCATCGGCCTGAGCCTGTTCCTCACCTTCTTCGTGATGGGGCCGACGCTGGACAAGGTCTACGCCGACGCCTATCAACCCTTCGCGGCGAACAAAATTGCGTTTGACGAAGCGCTCAAGCGCGGCGAGGTGCCGATGCGCGAATTCATGCTGCGCCAGACGCGCCAGGCCGACGTGGCGCTGTTCGCCAAGCTGGCGAAGGTCGACCCATCGGTGAAATCCGCCGACGTGCCCTTCAAGGTGCTCGTGCCGGCCTTCGTGACGAGCGAACTCAAGAGCGCGTTCCAGATCGGCTTTCTCATCTTCATTCCGTTTCTCGTGATCGACATGATCGTCGCCAGTGTGCTGATGAGCCTGGGCATGATGATGTTGAGCCCGGTACTCGTGGCTCTGCCGTTCAAGCTGATGCTGTTCGTGCTGGCCGATGGCTGGAACCTGCTGCTGGGTTCGCTGGCGGCGAGTTTCGCGACCTGAACGCCTGCCTGGCACGCGGCTGTCGCGATCGCTGTCTTCACACATATTTCTGACGCTCGAACGGATTTCGCATGGATGCAACCCAAGTTCTGACCTACGGGCAGGAAGGCCTCGGCATTCTGCTGATGGTGGCCGCGCCGATGCTGCTGAGCGTGC
>JANOLJ010000420.1:0-20205 GCA_031419715.1 Burkholderiales bacterium
TCCAGCAGGAAGGGCTTGCGGTCGGCGGCACGCAGCATCACGTCAATCCGACCCCAGCCACGACACTGCAAGCTGCGATACGCCGCCAGCACCAGTGCCTGGACTTGCGCCTCCTCGGCGGCCGCCAGGCCGCTCGGGCACAGGTAGCGCGTCGCGTCGGTGAAGTACTTGTTCTCATAGTCGTAGTTGCCCTCGGGCGCGACGATGCGGATCAGCGGCAGCGCACGCGCCGACGGTCCGGCACCGAGCACGGCGCAGGTGAGCTCTTCGCCGGCGATGAACTCCTCGCACAGCAAGTCGGGGTCATAGCGCGTCGCCAGCGCCACTGCGTCCTGCATCTGCGAATAGCCCTCGACCTTCGTGATGCCGATCGACGAGCCTTCGCGCGGCGGCTTGACGATCAGCGGCAACCCCAGTTCGTCGGGAATTTTCAGGATGCTTTCACGGCTCTGCGCTTGCGGGCTCAGACACACATAGCGCGGCGTGGGCAGGCCTTCGGCGATCCACACACGTTTGGTCATCACCTTGTCCATCGCGATGGCGCAAGGCATCACGCCCGAACCCGTGTAGGGAATGCGCAGCAGCTCCAGCGCGCCTTGCACGGTGCCGTCTTCACCGCGCCGGCCGTGCAGGGCGATAAAGCAACGCGCGTAGCCCTCGCGCTTGAGTTCCGACAGCTCGCGTGTCGCCGGGTCGAACGCATGCGCGTCCACGCCCAAGGATTGCAGCGCGGCCAGCACGCCGGCCCCGGAGAGTTTCGAGATCTCGCGCTCCGCCGACGTGCCACCCATCAGCACCGCCACCTTGCCCAGCGCCTTGATGTCCACGCCCTTGCTCTTGCTTTTGACCTTGCTCATACCCGGCCCTTCAACAGTTCCAGCACCTGTGGCGACACATTGCCCATCGAGCCCGCACCCATCGCGATCACGACATCGCCCGCGCGCGCCTGATCAACGATGGCCCGGGGCATCGCACCGATGTCATCGACAAAAATCGGATCGACCTTGCCCGAGACCCGCAGCGCGTGCGCCAGCGCGCGCCCGTCTGCCGCCGGGATCGGCGCTTCGCCCGCGGCGTACACCTCGGCGAGCAGCACCGCGTCGGAATGGCCGAGCACCTTGACGAAGTCCTCGAAGCAATCGCGCGTGCGGGTGTAGCGGTGCGGCTGGAACGCCAGCAGCACGCGCCGGCCGGGGAATGCGCCGCGCGCTGCCTCCAGCGTCACCGCCATCTCGGCGGGGTGATGGCCGTAGTCGTCGATCAAAGTGAAGTGGCCGCCACCCGCCGCCGCGACCGGCAATTCGCCGTAACGCTGGAAGCGCCGACCGACGCCGCGGAACTCCGCCAGGCCCTGCACGAGCGGCGCGTCGGGGAGTTCAAGCTCGGTCGCCACGCCGATCGTCGCCAGCGCGTTCAGCACGTTGTGCCTGCCCGGCAGATTCAACGTGATGTGCAGGTCGGGCAGCCGCACGCCGTTGCGGCGCTGCGCCGTGAACGTCATCGTGCCACCCGCGATGGCGGCGACATCCACCGCGCGGATCATCGCGTCTTCACCGAAACCGTAGGTCACGATGGGGCGCGAGATCATCGGCAGGACTGCGCGCACACCCGCGTCGTCGCTGCACAGGATGGCCGCGCCGTAAAACGGCAGGCGGTGGATGAATTCGACAAAGGCGTGCCTGAGCCGCGCGACGTCGTGGCCGTAGGTCTCCATGTGGTCGTTGTCGATGTTGGTGACGACCGCCAGCACCGGGGCAAGGTTGAGGAACGAGCCATCCGATTCGTCGGCCTCGACGACGATGTACTCTCCCGAGCCGAGGCGCGAGTTCGCGCCCGCCGCGTTCAGGCGCCCGCCGATCACGAAGGTTGGGTCCAGCCCGGCTTGGCCGAGCACACTCGCGACCAGGCTCGTCGTCGTCGTCTTGCCGTGCGTCCCGGCGATCGCGATGCCTTGCTTGAGGCGCATCAACTCGGCGAGCATCACGGCGCGCGGCACCACCGGCACACGCCGCGCGCGCGCCGCGATGACTTCGGCGTTGTCGCCCTTCACCGCCGTGGACACCACAACGGCCTGCGCGCCCGCGATGTGCGCCGCGGCGTGCCCGATCGACACCTTCACGCCCAAGCCGGCCAGGCGCTGCAGCGTCGCGCTGTCGCTCTGGTCCGAGCCCGACACCACATAGCCGAGGTTGTGCAGAATTTCGGCGATGCCGCTCATGCCGGCGCCGCCCACGCCGACGAAGTGGATGTGCTTGACCGCGTGTTTCATGAGGCGTGCCTTCGCCCGGCGCCAACTTTCGTCGGCGCTCGTGACCCTTCGACGAAGTGGATGTGCTTGACCGCGTGTTTCATGCAGGCACCAACTGCTCGATCTGATCGGCGACCCGAGCCGCGGCGTGAGGTCGCGCCAGCGAGCGTGCCTTCTCGGCAATCACTAGCAGTCGTTCGCGTGTCAGCCCACTCAGCAGGTCCGCCAACTTGGAAGCCGTCAGCTCAATCTGCGGTATATGCCAACCCGCGTCATGCGAAGCGAGCCACTGCGCGTTGTCGCGCTGATGCGAAGTCGTGCTCACGATCAACGGCACCAAAATCGCCGCGACGCCAGCCGCGCACAACTCGCTCACCGTCACGGCGCCGGCGCGGCAGATCATCAGGTCGCACTGGCCGAGTTGATGCGCCATGTCGTCGATGAAGGGCACGACTTCGGCGCGAATGTCCAGGCGTTGGTAAAGCGCACGCACTTCGTCGTGCTGCGCGGTGCCGGTCTGATGCATGACGATCGGGCGCTCGGCCTGGGCGATCGACGCGAGCGCGTTCGGCACGCATTCGTTCAGCGCCTTCGCGCCCAGGCTGCCGCCGACGACCAGCACGCGCAGCACACCGTCGCGCCCGGCGTAGCGCTGCGTCGGCGCAGGCAACGCTTCGATTTCGGCGCGCACCGGATTGCCCGTGACGCGGGCGTTGCGCGTGCGTTTCGCCGCGGCGCCGTCGAAGCCGAATGCCACGGCGTCGGCGAGCGGCAACAGCAGCTTGTTGCTCAACAACAGCGTCGCGTCGGCGTTCACCAGAACGATGGGCCGCCCCAGCAGCGAGGCCATCATCGCGCCGGGAACGCACACATAGCCGCCCATGCCGAGCACGGCGTCGGCATGGCGTCGGCGCAGGATTTTCAAGCAGGCCCAGAACGCGGCGAGCAGGCGCATGCCTCCGGTCAGCGTGTGCACGAGCCCCTTGCCGCGCAAGCCGGTGAACGCAATCGCATCCAGTGCGATGCCGCTGGGCGCCACAAGGCGGTTCTCCATGCCGGTGCTTGTGCCGAGCCAACTCACGCTCCAGCCGCGCATCTGCATTTCACGCGCGACCGCCAGGCCGGGGATGACGTGCCCGCCGGTGCCTGCGGCCATCACCACAAGATGCCTCTTCATGCGCGGCCTCCGCGCATGAGCTGTCTATTTTGGCTACGGCACGCGCGCTGCGCGCGCTTCACGTCGCTGCGCGACATGAGCCTGCGCCGAAACAGCCTGCGGCTGCGCTCGCGCGCAGCCCAGCTTGGTGTCGCCAAGCCTCTCATGCGCGGCCTCCGCGCATGAGCTGTCTATTTTCGACATCTACTCTCAGAACAATCGCCAGCGCGATCAGGTTCATTAACATCGCTGAACCGCCATAGCTCATCAACGGCAACGTCAGCCCCTTCGTCGGCAAGACACCCAGGTTCACGCCCATGTTGATGAACGACTGGCCGGCGAACCAGATGGCGATGCCTTGGGCGAACAGGCCGGCAAACAGCCGGTCCATCGCGATCGCTTGACGCCCGATCGCGAACAGGCGTCGCGACAGCCAAAAGAACGCGCCGATGACGCAGGCCACACCCAACAGGCCGAGTTCTTCGCCGATCACGGCGAGCAGAAAGTCGGTGTGCGCTTCAGGCAGGTAGTGCAGTTTCTCGACGCTTGAGCCCAGGCCCTGGCCGAACAGCTCGCCGCGGCCAAAAGCGATCAGCGAATGCGAGAGCTGGTAGGCCTTGCCCAGGGTGTACTTCTCGTCCCAGGGATTGAGGTAGGCGAAGATGCGTTCGCGGCGCCACTCGCTGAACGTGATCATGAGCACGAACGCAGCGAGCAACACTGCGGAAATCAACAAGAACATGCGGCCGTTCACGCCTCCGAGGAACAGGATGCCCATCGCGATCGTCGCGATCACGAGGAACGCGCCCATGTCGGGTTCGGCGAGCAGCAGTAAGCCGACACCGGCGATCGCCACCGCCATCGGCGAGACGGCACGGAAGAATTTTTCGCGTGCGTCCATCTTGCGCACCATGTAGCCCGCGGCGTACATCGCGATGCCCAGCTTGGCCAGCTCCGAGGGCTGAAAACTCACCGGCCCGAGCGGCAGCCAACGGCGCGCGCCATTCACGTCCTTGCCGACGAACAACACGACGATGAGCAACAGCAGCGCCAACACGAACACTCCCGGCGCGTACCTCTCCCATACCCGCATCGGCACTTGCACCGCGATGAGCGCCGCGAGCACGGCGACGCCGATGAACATCAGATGGCGCCACATGAAGTAAGTGGCCGTATAGCGCGCGAACTTCGGGTTGTCGGGCAAGGCCACCGAGGCGCTGTAGACCATCACCAGGCCCAGCGCCAGCAAGGCGCCGATCACCCAGACGAGCGCCTGGTCGAAGCCGAGCAAGCGCACCGGCGTGCCTTGGCCGAGGTGCACCTGGTCGCGTACCGGCATGACGTCGCGGCGTTTCACGAGATCGCCCGCACGCGCCACGCTGGCGGCAATCCGGGCGCGCAGGCCATCGAGGCGCAAGCGAAACCACGGCAGTGCGGCGCTGCGCATCAGCTCAGTGCCCCGCATTCATTGGCCAAGGCTTGAAACGCCTGCGCAAAGACTTCGGCGCGGTGCCCGTAGTTGCGAAACATGTCCAGGCTCGCGCAGGCCGGGCTGAGCAAGACCGCATCGCCGCGTTGCGCCTGCTCGAAACACCAGCGCGTGGCAACCTCCAGCGTGGCGTGACGCACGATGTTCAGTGCCAGCCCCGCCAGCGCCTCCTCGATGCCCGGCGCATCGCGCCCGATCGTCGCCACGGCGCGTACATGGCGCAGCACGGGATCGCGCAGCGGAGAAAAGTCCTGGCCCTTGCCGTCGCCACCGAGTATCACGATCAGCTTGGCGGGCGCCTTGTCCGCACCGAGGCCGCTCAGCGCGGCGACCGTCGCGCCGACATTCGTGCCCTTGCTGTCGTCGAAAAAGTCGATGCCCTCCAGCGTGCCCAGGTGCTCGACGCGGTGCGGCTCGCCGCGGTATTCGCGCAAGCCGTGCAGCATCGGCGCGAGTGCGCAGCCAATCGCCGTGGCCAGGGCGAGTGCGGCGAGGGCGTTCGCCGCGTTGTGCCGGCCGCGCACGCGCAACGCGTCGGCGGGCATCAGGTTTTGCAGCGGCGGCGCGTCGGCCTGCGCGTCGGCCGCGGCGCCGCGCCGGGGTGCGTCATCATCCTCGCGCGAGCGTGCCAGCCAGGCCATGCCGTGGTCGACGATCAAGCCGAAGTCGCCCGCGCGGTGCGGCGCGTCCAGACCGAACCACACGACACGGGCAGGGTCAGGCGGACGCACCTTCGCGGCGCCGCGGCGCGGTGCCGTTGGCGCCACGGGCTCGGGCGCGAAGTGGGCGACGCGCGCGTCGTCACGGTTGAGCACGCGTACCGTGCGCGGGCCGAAGATGCGCGCCTTGGCCGCCGCGTAGCGCGCCATGTCGCCGTGCCAGTCGAGATGGTCTTGCGTGATGTTGAGCAGCGCCGCGGCGTCGGGCTCGAAGCCCGTCACGCTGTCAAGCTGAAAGCTCGAAAGCTCCAGCACCCAGACCTCAGGCATTGCGGCGATGAAGTCCGCGCCGGCAGCAGCGTCGCGCGGTACTGCGTCCAATGCGTCCTGCAGCGTGTGCAACAAGGTCGGGCCGATGTTGCCCGCCATCGCCACGCGCTTGCCCGCGCGAGCGATCAACAGTGCCGCCATCGCTGTCGTCGTCGTCTTGCCATTCGTTCCGGTGACGGCGACGATCCGCGGTGCATACCCATGGTCGGCGCGCAAATCGCGCAGCGCTTGATTGAACAGGTCGAGTTCGCCTTGCGTGGCCATCCCGGCTGCGATGGCCTGCTGCAACACCGGCGCGATTCGCGCGTCGTGCGGCGCAAGTCCGGGACTCTTCAAGACGCGCTGCACGCCCATGAGCGACTGCGCCGTCAACGGCCCTTCGATGCGCCGGGCGGTCGGCACGAGCTCGGCCAACGCCGCGGCTTGCGGCGGCCCCTCTGGAGAAGCCCAACGCGAGTCCCAGACCTGCACACTCGCGCCGAAGCGCGCGCACCAGCGCGCCATCGCCAGGCCCGAGTCGCCCAGGCCGAGCACCAGCACCGTCGTGTCGCGAAGGTCGTTCATCGCAGGGCCCGCACGGCCACCCTGGGCCACGAAGTGGCCCCACTACGTGGTCCACTGGCCCTGCGCGCCCCCTCGGGGGGCAGCGAACGAAGTGAGCTTGGCGGCTTCATCATCGAAGTTTCAAACTCGCCAGCCCCACCAGGCAGAGCAGCATCGTGATGATCCAAAAGCGCACCACGACCTGGGTTTCTTTCCAGCCCGATTTCTCGAAGTGGTGGTGCAACGGCGCCATCTTGAAGATGCGCCGGCCCGTGCCGTAGCGCTGCTTCGTGAACTTGAACCAGCCGACTTGAAGCATCACCGACAAGGCTTCGACAACGAACACGCCGCCCATGATGCCGAGCACGATTTCCTGGCGCGTGATCACGGCGATCGTGCCCAGTGCGCCGCCCAGCGCGAGCGCACCCACGTCACCCATGAACAACTGCGCCGGGTGCGTGTTGAACCACAGGAACGCCAGGCCGGCGCCGGCCATCGCCGCGCAGAACACGAGCAGTTCGCCCGTCCCCGGGATGTAGGGAAATAGCAGGTACTTGCTCCACACCGCGTTGCCGGTGACGTAGGCGAATACGCCGAGCGCCGAGCCCACCATCACCACCGGCATGATGGCCAGACCATCCAGTCCGTCAGTCAAGTTGACGGCGTTGCTCGCGCCGACGATGACAAAGTAGGTCAGCGCGATGAAGCCGAACACGCCCAGCGGGTAGCTGATCGTCTTGAAGAATGGAACGATCAGGTCGGCCTTGGGCGGCAGGTCATTCGAGAAACCGCTTTGCACCCAGCGCAGGAACAGCTCCAGCACGCGCAGGTTCGAGGTCTCGCTGACGCTGAACGCGAGATACAGCGCGGCGACGAGACCGATCAGCGACTGCCAGAAGTATTTTTCGCGCGAGCGCATGCCCTCGGGGTTCTTGTTCACGACCTTGCGCCAGTCGTCGACCCAGCCGATCGCCCCGAAGCCGAGCGTCACGACCATCACGATCCACACGAAGCGGTTGCTCCAGTCGAACCACAGCAAGGTGGAGACGCCGATGCCGATGAGGATCAGCACGCCGCCCATCGTCGGCGTGCCGCTCTTAGCCAAGTGCTCCTGCACGCCGTACTCGCGGATCGGCTGGCCGATCTTCAGCGCGGTCAGGCGCCGGATCACCCACGGCCCAAGGGCCAGGCCGATGAGCAGCGACGTCATCGCCGCCATCACGGCGCGAAACGTGATGTACTGGAACACGCGGAAGAAGCCGAACTCGGGCGACAGTGTCGTGAGCCACTGCGACAGGCTATACAGCATGGCGGCTCCAGTGACTCGATAGGCTAAACAGCATTCGACGTGCCCCCCGAGCCCAGCAGCGCGGCCACCACACGCTCCATCTTCATGAAGCGCGAACCCTTGACCAACGCCGATCCGCAGGCCGGCGCCTCGTTCAGGACTGCCAGCAGGTCCTCGACGCTCGTGAAGTGACGCGCAGCGCCAAATACCGCCGCGCTGTGGCGGCTCAACTCGCCGACCGTCCACAGCGACTCCACCGCGGATTGCAGAGCGTAGTTCCCGACTTCGCGGTGGTAGGCCACGCCCTCGCTGCCCACTTCGCCCATGTCGCCCAGCACCAGCCAACGCGGCCCCGGCAGGCCAGCGAGCACGTCGATCGCCGCGCGCACCGAGTCGGGGTTGGCGTTGTAGCTGTCGTCGATCAGCGTGACCTTCGCAGCACCGCGTTGCCAGATCTGCACCTGGGAGCGGCCCTTCACCGGCACGAACTGTTGCAAGCCTTGTTCGATGGCGGGCAACGGGCAGCCTGCGGCGAGCGCGCAGGCGGCCGCCGCAGCGGCGTTCTTCACGTTGTGCCCTCCGGCGATGTGCAGGCGCAGCGTCGTAGCGCCAGCGGGTGTGCGCAGCGCCACCGTCCAGGCGTCGCCCGACCATTGCCCCTGCGCGGTGACATCGGCGCGGCCATCATCCATTGAGAAAGTCAGCACCTGCCGGCCCGCCGCGAGTTCGCGCCACAAGGGCGTGTACGCATCGTCGATGGGAAACACCGCGATGCCGGTCGGCGCCAAGGCTTCGATCACCGCGCCGTTTTCGCGTGCCACGGCTTCGACACCCGCCATGAACTCCTGGTGCTCGCGCTGCGCGTTGTTCACCAGCGCCACGGTTGGCGCGGCCAGCGCGGCCAGTGCTGCAATCTCACCCACGTGGTTCATGCCCAGCTCCACCACTGCGGCGCGGTGCGCTTGACGCAAGCGCAGCAGTGTCAACGGCAGGCCGATGTGGTTGTTGAAGTTGCCTTGCGTGGCCAAGGCCGCGTCGCCATGCCAGGCGCGCAGGATGGCGGCGACCATTTGCGTCACCGTCGTCTTGCCGTTGCTGCCAGTGACGGCAATCACCGGCAGCGTGAACTGCCGACGCCATGCGCCGCCCAACTGGGCGAGCGCGGCTGCGCTGTCGGTGACCGTCAATCCCGGCAGGCCGGCTTCGCCCAGGCCGCGCTCGGCGAGTGCCGCAACGGCGCCAGCCGCCTGCGCCTGACCGAGAAACTCATGCGCGTCGAAACGCTCGCCGCGCAGTGCCACGAACAAGTCGCCGCGGTGCAGGCTACGCGTGTCGCTGTGCACGCGTCGCACCACGAGTTGCGGGTCGCCCACCAGCGTCGAGCCGGGCAACAGGGCATGCGCCTGGGCGAGTGTCATCATCGCGTATCGCTCCTTGCGGCCAGACAACGACGCGCCTGATCGACGTCGGAGAAAGGCCGCTTCACACCGTTGATTTCCTGGTAAGCCTCGTGGCCCTTGCCGGCCAGCAAAATCACGTCGTTCGCCGCAGCGTTGCCTACCGCATGTTCGATCGCTGCGCGCCGGTCGGCAATCGACGTGGCCCGCCCGGGCGGCGTTCCGGCAACGATTTGCGCGACGATGCGCTCGGGGTCTTCACCGCGCGGGTTGTCGCTCGTCACGATCACCTGCTGTGCATGGCGCGCCGCGATGGCGCCCATCATCGGCCGTTTGCTGGCGTCGCGGTCGCCACCGCAGCCGAACACGCACCACAGGCGCCCGCCGCGCTCGCCCGCCAAGGGTGCGAGCGCGAGCAGCGCTTTTTCCAAAGCGTCGGGGGTGTGTGCATAGTCCACCACCACCGCGGGTGCCGCCGCCAGCCCCTCGACGCGCTGCATGCGACCCGGCACGGGGGTCAGGTGGGAGCAGGCGCGCGCTGCGTCGATCAATGCAATGTCGAGCGAACGCAAACCGCCGATCACGGCGAGCAAGTTGCTGACGTTGTAGTGGCCGATCATCTGCGTGCTCACTTCGACGCAGCTCCCGCCTTCGGTCACATCGAAGCACAAGCCGCCGTCTCGGTAGCGAACATTCTGCGCACGCAACCGTGCCGGCTGGCTGGCCGAGTAGGTCCACACGCCAATCGGTTGGTCGCGCAACTGGTCGGCCAAGACCGCGCCGCGTTCGTCGTCGATGTTCACCACCGCCGCCTTCAGCCCCGGCCACTCGAACAGTTTCAGCTTGGCCGCCCAATAGGCTTGCATCGACCCGTGGTAGTCGAGGTGATCTTGGGTCAGGTTGGTGAACATCACCACGTCGAGGTGGGTTCCGTTCAGGCGCTGTTCGGCCACGCCGATCGATGACGCTTCAATCGCACACGCGTCCAGGCCCTGCTCGACGAAGCCGCGCAACGTGGTGTGCAGCGCGATCGGATCGGGCGTCGTCAATCCCGTGTCGGTCAGCGACGTGTCGGCGCGGCCCGGAAAAGGTGGCACGCCGCGGCCCGGCGCGGGCGGCACACCGCTGCCGAGCGTGCCGATGACGCCGCAGCGCCGCCCGAGCGCCGCCAAGGCCTGCGCGGTCCACCAGGAGGTCGACGTCTTGCCGTTCGTGCCGGTGCTCGCCAACATCGTCAATTGGCGGCTCGGCTCGCCCAGGAAGGCGCTGGCAATCGCGCCCGCCTGCTTCTTCAAGTCGAGCACCGAGGCCACGCCTTCCAGCCCCTCCCAGTTGAACGCCGAGGCGCCCTGCGCTTCGACCAGACAGGCGCGCGCGCCGCTGCGCAATGCGTCGCGCACGAAGCCTCGCGCGTCGTGCGCGGCGCCGGGCCAGGCGACGAAGGCATCCCCTGGGGCGACGCGCCGGCTGTCGCTGGCCAGGGCGCGTGCGCCGCGCTCGAACAGCCAGTTCACGGCGGCCTGCATTGATGCGAGCGAGGTCAGCGCCATCAGAAGCTCTCCTCAACCGCGGCTGCCGGCTCGGCAATCACTTGCGACTTCACGTCCAGGTCCGGCGCCACGGCCAGCGCGCGCAGCGTTTGCTGCACGACTTCGCTGAACACCGGCGCCGCGACATCGCCGCCGAAATACTTGCCGTTGCTCGGCTCATCGAGCATCACGGCGACGATGATGCGCGGCTTGTCGATCGGCGCCATGCCGACGAACCAGGAGCGATATTTCTTGTCGACATACACGCCGCCCTCCTGCTTGTGAGCCGTGCCGGTCTTGCCGCCCACCGAGTAACCCATGGTCTGCGCCTTCGGTGCGGTGCCGCCCCGGCTCGTCGCCAACCCAAGCATGTGGCGCACCTGGGCAGCGGTCTGCGCTGAGATCACGCTCACGCCGGGCGCGGGAATCTGGTCCTTGAGCAACGACGTAGGCAGCAACACGCCGTCGTGGGCAAACACACCGTAGGCATGCGCGAGCTGGAACAGGCTGGTCGACAGGCCGTAGCCGAAGCTCATCGTCGCCTGTTCGATGGGACGCCAGTTCTTGTAAGGGCGCAGGCGCCCCGTCACGGCGCCGGGGAAATTGATGTCGGGCTTGTGGCCGAAGCCGACCTGGCTGTACAGCTCCCACATTTCGCGTGGCTGCATCTGCATCGCCATCTTCACGGTGCCGACGTTGCTTGACTTCTGGATCACTTCGTTCACCGTCAACGCGCCATGCGGATGCGCGTCGCTGATCGTCGAGCCGGTCACGACCATTTGTCCGGGCGCCGTTTGGATCACGGTGTTCGGCGTGACGCGTTTGGTCTCCAGCGCCAGCGCCACGACGAAGGGTTTCATCGTCGAGCCCGGCTCGAAGGTGTCGGTCAACGCGCGGTTGCGCAGCGGCGCGCCCGCGTGCCTGCGCTGCTGCCCCGGTGTGTAGCTCGGGAAGTTGGCCATGGCCAGAACCTCGCCGTTTTGCGCGTCGAGCACGACCACGCTGCCGGCCTTGGCCTTGTGCTCGCGCACCGCGTCGCGCACGCGCTGGTAGGCGTAGAACTGGAGCTTGGAGTCGATGCTCAGCTGCACATCGCGGCCGTGCACCGAGGCCACACTGTCGCCCACGTCTTCGACGACGCGGCCGAGCCGGTCTTTGATGACACGCCGCGAGCCGTTGCGCCCAGCGAGCTCTTTCTGGAACGCGAGCTCAATGCCCTCCTGGCCCTGCTGCTCGAGATTCGTGAATCCCACCACCTGCGCCAGCGCCTCGCCCTCCGGGTACTTGCGCTTGTACTCGCGCACCTGGTGCACGCCCTTCAAGCCCAGCGCCAGCACGTCAGTCGCCACCGGGTCATCGACCTGACGGCGCAACCACACAAAACTGGGGTTGCTGTCGAGCCGGTCTTCGAGTTCCGGCAGCGTCATGTCGAGCAGCTTGGCGAGACGCCGACGCTGCGCCTTGTCGGCCACCACGTCTTTCGGAATCGCCCACAGCGACGCGGCGGGTACGCTGGAGGCCAGGATCAGGCCATTGCGATCGACGATCCTGCCGCGACTGGCCTGCAACTCAAGCGTGCGCGCGTAGCGGATTTCGCCTTGCTTTTGGAAGAACGCCGCGTCGATCCACTGCACATAAACCGCGCGGCCGAGCAGAAGCGCCGAGCCCAGCGCCACCAGCAGCACCAGAAACTTGGAACGCCACGGCGGCGTCTTCGACGCGAGCAGCGGGCTCGACGCGTACATCACGCGGTGCGACTTGGGCACCGCGCCGCGCGGGGCCTTGCGTCTGACGGCGTTCAGGGCCTTCATCGAGTGGCTTCGGCGAGGGTTGACGCGGGCATCGAGCCGGGCACCTTCGGCACGCTGACGTACAGCGTGACGGCAGGCGTGGCGTTGCGCATCGCAAGTTTGTCGCGCGCCATTTTCTCGACGCGCAACGGCGTCGCCTGCGCCTGCTTTTCGGCGAACAGGCGCTGTTGCTCGTTCGTCAGCGCGCGCTCTTCGGCACGCACACGGTCGAGTTCGGCGAACATTTGGCGCGACTGATACGACACGCGCACAAGGTAAACGCTGCTGGCGAGCAACATGATGAGCAGCACGACGTTGACGCGGTTCACCGTGGCACCGTGCAGCGCGACGAAGAACACTTGGCGCGGCACAGCGTGTTCATGCAACGCCCGAACGTTCCGCGACGCGCAGCACCGCCGAACGCGCACGCGGATTCACTTGCACTTCCGCGAGTGTGGGTTTGATGCGCGCAATGGCGCGCAGGCGATGCGGCAAGGCCGGCGCAAACGGCGCGCGCCGATCGACGACGTCGCGGCTTTCGTCGGCGATAAAGGTCTTGACGATGCGGTCTTCGAGCGAGTGAAAGCTGATCGCCACCAGGCGCCCGCCCGGCGTGAGCAGGTCAAGCGTGGTGCGCAATGCACTCGCGATCTCGTCAAGCTCGGCGTTCACGGCGATGCGCAGCGCCTGGAAGGTGCGCGTCGCCGGGTGTTGCGCGCCCTCGCGCGTTTTCACGCAACGTGCGACGAGTTTCGCCAGCTCACCCGTCGTCAGGACGGGTTGCCCGGCGTCACGGCTCGCCACGACCGCCTTGGCGATGCGTGTCGCGAAGCGCTCTTCGCCGTAGTCGCGTATCACCTCGGCCAGGCCGCGCTCGTCGATGCGGGCGAGAAATTGCGCCGCGGTTTCACCGGAACTGGTGTCCATGCGCATGTCCAGGGGAGCGTCGAAGCGAAAGCTGAAACCGCGGCTCGGGTCGTCGATCTGCGGCGAAGACACGCCCAGGTCGAACAGCACACCGTCGAGCCGCGGCATGCCGGCCGCCTGCAGCGTCGGCGCCATCTGCGAGAAGCGCGCGTGGTGTACGGAGAAGCGCGCATCGTCGATGCGCTGCGGACCTTGCAGCGCGGCGTCCACCGCGCGCGGATCGCGGTCGATCGCCAGCACCCGTGCGCGCGCCGACAGCCGCGCCAGCAGCGCACGCGTGTGGCCGCCGCGCCCAAATGTGGCGTCCAGGTACACGCCGTCCGGCGAGGTGACGAGGGCATCGATCGCCTCGTCTCGCATCACGGTGGTATGTGGCCATGGGTCCGTGGCAGACATCAAAAGCTGAAACTCTTCAGCGACTCGGGCATGTGGGATTGCATGACTTGCGCTTCGTGCTCGGCGTGCGCTTTCGCATCCCACAACTCGAAGTGGCTGCCCATGCCGATCAGCATCACGTCGCGCTCGAGGTTCGCGCTAGCGCGCAGCTCAGGCGAGATGAGGACACGCGACGAGGCGTCGATTTCCACGTCCATCGCGTTGCCGAGGAATACGCGCTTCCAGCCGCTCGCGTCCATCGGCAGCGCGGCAACGCGGTCGCGAAACACCTCCCACGCCGGGCGCGGGAAGATCATCAACGAACCCACGGGGTGCTTGGTCACGGTCAACTGGTTCACGCCCATCGCGGACAGCAGTTCGCGATGGCGCGCCGGCATGGCGAGCCGCCCTTTGTTGTCCAACGTCAAGGCCGAAGGGCCTTGAAACACGACATTTTCCACAAACCCCCACTAAAGTGCACTTTTCGCCACTTTAGCGCATCACCCCAGGGGGGTCAATTCAATTGCATCGAAAAATCAATCAAATCAAAGACTTAGCTTTGGAACTAAACGTAACTTCAAGGAGTGGAAATGTCTTTCGAAATAACGACTTAGGTCAATGACTGAAAGCATTGGGTGAGATTATTCAAAGGCCCACACGGCGAAGCCCAGCGAATAAAGAGACAATCGCAACTTCGTCATGCCGTGAAAACGTTCACGGTCTTCTTGCCTCGCGACTGCCAAACGAGACCATGTCCACACGCCCAACTCCTCCAAGCAGCACTGCCGAAGCCGGACTCAAGTTGCGCCAGACACAGGCGGAATACACTGCGGCGCGACCAATCAGCCAGGCGGGCATCAAGCCGATGATGTCGAGTTCGAAGATGTACGTCTGTCGGCGCTGCCAGGCCAATTTCAAGACAGGCAATGGCAAGCCCGACGCGCGCATTCCCGGGCTGGGCAAATGCAATTCCTGTCTTGCGGCAGGGCCGGCGACGGTGTAAGCCCGTCAATCGCTCAGACGAGCGGCGCCACGCCGAACGCCCACGCGTGCACCCATAGCAGGAACACGACATAGAGCGCCAATCCGCCGACCACGGCCATGACATCGTTCACCGGCCGCTGCGGCAGCGCCGGGACAGCGCGCGCGGGACGGCGCTTGAGCGAGATGCGGTCGGCGACCGCCCACGCGAGAAAACTACCGAACAGCAGCACGTCGGCCAGCGTACCGTTGACGAGCAGGTGTGCGAGCGCCCACAACTTGGTGGCGAGCAACATCGGGTGTTTTGTCGCTGATCTGATGCGCCCCGGCAAGTAAACCGCCAGCAACAGCACGAACACAGGCAACAGCAGCAACAGCGCGACATGGCGCAGCCCGGGAGGCGGCAGGTACACCACCACCGGTGCCTCGCGTGCGACGCCGTAGCCGTAGATCATCAACACCAGGCCCACACCCGCGACGACCGAGTACAGGCCTTTCCACCCGGCCTCACCGCGCTGCGCGAGCTGCGCATCGCGCCATGTCGGCGCGACGATGCTGACCGAATGGATGCCGAAGAACAGCACCAGGCCGACGATGAGAAGGGTCACGACAAACTCCTGGACGCGCCTGAATCAGGTGAGCGGAGTTTAGGGCGACGCTCGCATCTGAGCTATGCGCCGCGGCAACGCGTGACGCGGCGTCACCAGTTCGCTTCGCGCTCCGGTGTGGCACTGATGCGGTGGATCGACAGATCGGCGCCATCGAATTCTTCTTCCTGCGTGAGGCGCAAGCCCATCACGGCTTTCAGAGTGCCGTAGACCACGAAGCCCGCAACCAGCGCCCACGCCACGCCGAGCAGCGTGCCGAGCAGTTGGCTCATGAAGGTCACGCCGCCCAGACCAGCAAACGCGGTGCTGCCGAAGATGCCGCAGGCAATGCCACCCCAGGCGCCGCACAGGCCGTGCAGTGGCCACACACCGAGCACGTCATCGATCTTCCATTTGTTCTGTGTCAGCGTGAACATCGTGACGAAAATCGCCCCGGCCACGCCGCCAGTGGCGAGCGCGCCGATCGGATGCATCAGGTCCGAACCCGCGCACACCGCCACCAAGCCGGCCAGTGGCCCGTTGTGCACGAATCCCGGGTCGTTGCGCCCGAGCAGCGCCGCGACGAGCGTGCCGCCCACCATTGCCATCAGCGAGTTCACCGCCACCAGGCCCGAGATCTTGTCGATCGTCTGCGCGCTCATCACGTTGAAGCCAAACCAGCCGACGGTCAATATCCACGCACCCAGCGCAAGGAACGGAATGCTCGACGGCGGGTGCGCCGAAATCGCGCCGTCTTTGCGATAGCGGTTCGCGCGCGCGCCCAGCAGCAGCACCGCGGGCAGCGCGAGCCAGCCGCCGACTGCGTGCACGACGATCGAGCCGGCAAAGTCGTGCAGCTCCGCGCCGGTGTTCGCTTTCAGCCAGGCCTGCACGCCGAACGCCCCGTTCCACGCCACGCCTTCGAACAGCGGGTAGACCAGGCCGACGATCACTGCCGTCGCGATCAATTGCGGCCCGAAGCGCGCGCGTTCCGCGATGCCACCGGAGATGATGGCCGGCACCGCCGCGGCAAAGGTCAACAGGAAAAAGAACTTGACGAGGTCATAGCCGTTCTTCGCCGCCAGCGTTTCCGCACCGCTGAAAAACTGCACGCCGTAGGCCACCGAGTAGCCGACGAAGAAATAGGCGATCGTCGACACGCTGAAATCGACCATGATTTTGACCAGCGCATTCACCTGGTTCTTCTTGCGCACCGTGCCCAGTTCGAGGAAGGCGAAACCCGAGTGCATGGCCAGCACCATGATGGCGCCGAGCAAGATGAAGAGGGCGTCGCTGCCCTGTTTGAGTTGTTCCATTGAACTTGCCCTTGAAAGAAACGGTAGGCTCGCGCGGCGCGGCGTCTGCGATATTGCAGCGATCGGCGGCGATGATAGTCACACTCGCCGCGTGCCGAGGCTGGCAACAACCCTCGATTGCCCGCCCCAGAAGCGCACGTTTCGGCGCGGCCGGCAAGGCCCGGGGGCGCTCAGTTTGCGCTCAGTTCGATTCTTTGATGAGGCGCCCGGCGGCAGACTGAACCGGCCGCGCATTCATCGGGTACAGGCGCGAGAAGATGCGAATTTGATCGCCGGAGATTTCCACCGGTTGCTTCATCACCATCCACAGCACACCCTCGCTGCAAGGCGGCGTCGTCATGGAGCCCATATAGGTGAAGTAGCTGCGCTCGGCGGGCAACAAGGCGTTGAGGTCGAGCGTCGCCCTGGCGGAAACCTCTTCGCCCTTTTCCAGCGGCAGGTTGTTCCACACGGTTTGCACCAGCGGGTGCGCGCTGCCTTGGTCGAGCAGCACCGCAACCACCGCGAGGCGCCCGTCGATGTCTTTGTGTACGAGGTGCGCCACCATGTCGAACTGGCGACCGTCGATGCGTTCTTCCGAGGGGCGGTGAAAGTGAAACTGCACCAGGCTGTAGCGCCGCCCCATCACGTCTATCGAATTGCCTCCGGCCACGTTCACCTGGACCGTGTGGCCGTTGTCGATGACACGAAAATTGCTCGGCCTGTACTCAAACTGCACTGCATCGAGCTGCAGCTTCATGCCATCGCGGATATCGATCGGGCTCTGCCGTTCGCCGCTTGAGCATTTCGTGAACTCAGGCTTGAGGCGGCCCCAACTTTGCGGGCCGGCATCGCCTTCATAGGCCCAGGGGCCCACCGGACGCGGTGGCTGTGCCGTCGCCGCACGCTTTTTCGCAGCGCCGGTGGCCGGGGTTGCCTTGGCCACCTGTGACGCCGCAGTGGGCGTTGGCGAATGCGCGGCAACGCGCAGCGCCTGGCCGTCGCTCGACTTGGCCGCGCCCAGCCGCTGCGCCAAGCGTTCGCGCAGCATGTCCATGGGATCTTGCAGAATCCGGCGCTCCTTGGCTTGGCGCCGGCTCGGCGCACCGGCCGGCTCGCGGGCGGCTGGATCCGCCTGCGCGCTTTCCTTCGCGGCCACCGTGTCGTTCAGCTCCACCGGTTTCGCAGCACGCGTCTTCTTCGCCAGCGGCGTTTTGGCTTCGGCAGCGACTGCGACCTCCCCGCTTGCCCCCGGCGTGAACCACACCAAGGCAGATGCGCAGACGAAGGCAAGCCATCGGCTTCGCGGTTTCAGGGCAGTCGTGGCAACAGTGGCGTGCATGGTGCGTGGGGATTCCGAGCTCGGGCTATGGCGAGCATTTGCAACGACGAGCGGGTGCCTTTTGACGTGATGAGCGGGCATGAGCGAAAGACTCTCAGGCTCAGGCCCGATATCGGCCGATTCGAGCACCGGCTTGAGCCCACCGGCAGCCAGACGCGGCCACACGTCACGCGCGCAGTGGCTCAGCCGAATCGTGTGAAAAGTGTGAAGCGAGCCGATAGGCCGGATTCTGTGCACCCGCTCGGCCTTGCAGCCGCGCGGGCGTGACCGCCATTCCTCTGGGCCGTGCATCACTGCACGGCTCGGTGCCACCTACCCGCCGGCTTGTGCGGAGCCACACTTCAAACGACGCGGACGAATCCGCACCGCTCACGCCGGCCTATTTGGTGTTGCTGCGCGTAGAGATTGCCCGTTTCACCCGGTCCTTGAGGCTGCGCCTCAAGTCCCACAGGGCTTGCGCCCTGCCCGTCCCAGACTCCGAAGAATCCGGCCCTTTTGGGGGCCTTCGCGAGCCGCGCAAGCGCGTCTCGCGAAGGCAACGACCGACTCGTCTCTGTTGCTATGATCCTCACCTCACGGTGGACAGCCGTTAGCTGCTACGCCGCCCTGCGCAGTCCGGACCTTCCTCCAGTGCGCCCTTTCGAGCCTTGCACCAGCGGCGGTCTGGCTCGCTTCACGCGGGCGATTGTCCCATGTGCTTCGCAGCCACGTCACGGTTGCCCGGCTTACGGCATCATTCGGAACCCAACCGCACGAGGAGCGCCAATGAAATTCGAGAACGTCTTGCACAGCATCGGCAACACGCCGCACATTCGCGTGAATCGCCTGTTCGGTTCGGCGCAGGTCTGGATCAAGTCAGAGCGCGCCAATCCCGGAGGCTCGATCAAGGACCGCATCGCGCTGGCCATGGTCGAGGACGCCGAGCGCAGCGGTGCGCTCAAGTCCGGCGGCACGATCGTCGAGCCGACGTCCGGCAATACCGGCATCGGCCTGGCGATGGTGGCGGCCGTGAAGGGCTACAAACTGGTGCTCGTGATGCCCGACAGCATGAGCATCGAGCGGCGCCGGTTAATGTTGGCCTATGGGGCGGCGTTCGAGTTGACGCCGCGTGAAAAGGGCATGAAGGGCTCGATCGCGCGGGCGCAGGAGATCGTTGCCGCGACACCCGGCGCGTGGATGCCGCAGCAGTTCGAGAATGCGGCGAACATCGAAGTGCATGCGCGCACGACGGCGATGGAAATCGCCGCTGATTTTCCGCAGGGGCTGGACGCGCTCATCACCGGCGTGGGCACCGGCGGCCACATCACCGGCTGCGCACAGGTGCTCAAGGCGAAGTGGCCGAAGCTGAAGGTCTACGCCGTCGAGCCCACGGCGTCGCCCGTCATCAGCGGTGGGCAGCCCTCGCCGCACCCGATTCAGGGCATAGGCGCGGGCTTCATCCCGAAGAACCTGCACACCCAACTGCTGGACGGCGTGATCCAGGTCGAGGCCGAAGCGGCGCGCGAAATGGCGCGGCGTTGCGCGCGCGAAGAAGGCCTGCTCGTCGGCATTTCATCGGGTGCCACGCTGGCGGCGATCGCGCAAAAATTGCCCGAGCTGGCCAAGGGCGCGACCGTGCTCGGTTTCAACTACGACACGGGCGAGCGCTATCTGTCGATCGAGGGCTTCTTGCCGGCCTGAACACCGCCGCATCGGCGTAGAACTCGCGAGCCTCATTGCCCGGCCACCAGCCCGGGAACGCCGAGCACGGGCAAAGGCGCGAAGGGTGGCTCGATCGGGGCGAACTCGCTTGATGCATGCGCCGCCTCGCTCAGCCACACATGGGCCGTGATCGCCTTGCGTGGCTGGGCAAGCTTTTCCAGCAAGGCGTGGCCGACGAGGGTCAGCTGCGCGGCGTGCCACAGGTCGCGTTGGGTGATGAACAAGTCTTGCCAATCGCGCCGCTGCAGGGCCGCTTGCAATGCGCTCGGCGCGGCGAACAGCGCGCCGTTCTCGTCGAAAAGCATCAGGCGATCACGAACCACACCGCGCGCCGCGATCCCACCGCGGCGCGCGATTTCCGCAACGTGCAGCAGGTTGATGCGGCGCTTCAGCGCGGGAAAACTCAGCCAGACCAGGCCGTTGAAGAAGTCATCCTATTTTCCTCAGTTACCCAGTCCCCAAGGCGGTCAGTCCGAGGTTCGGTTTTGGCGCGCAGGCCAATATTCGCTCGACGATGTAGCGCACGAGGGCGAACCAGCGTTGGGGTTTGGTCAACTGCGGCGCAGTG
>JANOLJ010000421.1:0-19137 GCA_031419715.1 Burkholderiales bacterium
GGCGTCCACGCACTGATGCAGGTGGTTCATTTCGACACCAGTATTCAGCGTGAAACGCAATCATGGGTCCGCGGCATTGAAGCCGTGCAGGTCAAACACCTCCGACAGCGGCACCTCGCCGAAGTTGACGCGCCGCTGCGCCGCGCGTGGGTTCATGTGCTTGACGCGGTGTGACAGCGCATCCATCACCGATGCGTCCACCAGATCGGCCTTGCTGATGAAGATCTGGTCCGCGAAGCCCACCTGGCGCCGCGCTTCCTGGCGGGTGTTGAGCTGGGCGTCGCCGTGTTTCGCGTCCACCAGGGTCAGGATGGAATCGAGCAGATAACTTTCGGCGATTTCATCGTCCATGAAAAACGTCTGCGCCACCGGCCCCGGGTCGGCCAGGCCGGTGGTCTCGATCACGACGCGGTCGAACTGCAGCTCGCCCTTGCGGCGCTTTTCGGCCAGGTCAGCCAAGGTGGTGCGCAAGTCCTCGCGGATCGAGCAGCAGACGCAGCCGTTGTTCAGCTGGATGATCTGCTCCTTGCTGTCTTGCACCAGGATCTCGTTGTCGATGTTCTCGTCGCCGAATTCGTTCTCGATGACGGCGATTCTCTGGCCATGCGCCTCGCTGAGCACGCGCTTGAGCAACGTCGTCTTGCCCGAGCCCAGGAAGCCGGTGAGGATGGTGGCGGGGATGAGGCCGGTGGTCATGGGCGTGTCCGTGTTGAGTGTGGTGGGCTGCTGCCGCCCGATGCGTAGCCTGGCAGCAGCGCGAGTCGCCGCCGATTATCGAGCAGCGCGGCGCCCAGCCCCCACATGTGAGGGTCGGTGACTTTGGTTCAAGGGCGCCGGCCTGTCAAGGTTCAGTCTCAAGGCGCGGCCGATTCTTCACCCTCAGCGGCATCGAGTAAGCTCCGCGTCTGCCCACTCCACGTCGCAAGGCGCGATGTCAGAGCCACACCCTGGTCGTACTCCCCGCGAAAAACCTGCATCGCAACAGGCCGACAGGCGCAGCCTGTTTCAAAAGCTGGTGGAATTCGTCGCGCCGGGGCCGGACTCGCGCGACGAGCTGATCGAGACCCTCGCCGACGCCGAAGACCGGGAGCTGATCGCGCCCGAGTCGCGCATGATGCTCGAGGGCGTGATCCGCATGGCCGACCTGACCGCTGGCGACGTGATGGTCGCGGCGCCGCACATGGACCAGCTCGACATCGACGCGCCCTACGAGGAACTGCTGCACGGCGTGATCACCACCGGCCATTCGCGTTTCCCGGTGTTCGAGGGGCAGCGCCAGAACGTGATCGGCATCCTGCTCGCCAAGGACTTGCTCAAGGTGCAGCGCTCGCCCGACTTGAACCTGCGCACACTGCTGCGCCCGGCGGTGTTCGTACCTGAGTCGAAGGGACTGAACGAGCTGTTGCGCGACTTCCGCTCGAATCGCAACCACCTGGCGATCGTGATCGACGAGTTCGGCGGCACCGCCGGCCTGATCACGATTGAAGACGTGCTGGAAGAGATCGTCGGCGAGATCGAAGACGAATTTGACGACAAGGACGGCGAGTCGGGCATCTACACGCTCGCTGACGGCAGCCAGCGCGTTGCGGGCGACACCGGGATCGACGCGGTGAATCACGCCTTCGCGGTGTCGCTGCCCACGGAGGAATTCGCGACCATCGGCGGCCTCGTCGCGCACGAGCTCGGCCACGTGCCGCGGCGCGGCGAGTCGACCCGCGTCGGGTCGCTGGTCTTCCACGTCATGCTGACCCGCGGCGGCGCGGTGCGCTGGTTCAAAGTGACGCGCGCGCAGCCTGAAGCGCAACCCGCGCGCGAGGCCAAATCGGCTTGACCGGGGCCAGCGTGCCGCGCGCCACGGGCACACCCGCCGTGTGGCCGGCGTCGGCGGAAGTTCTGGCGATGCTGCTGCTCGGCGCGGCCCACAGCCTGCCCTTCGTGGCCACCTGGGCGTGGCCGCTGCAGCTGCTTTGCGTGGCACTGCTCGCCTGGCGGCTGGGGCGCGCCACCCCGGCCCGGGCGGCACTGCTCGGCGGGGCTTTCGGCACTGCCTGGCTCACCTGCGGCGTCTGGTGGCTGTTCATCAGCATGCACTTCTACGGCGGGTTGCCGGCGTGGATGGCGGCGTTGGCCGTGCTGTTGCTGTGCGCCGGCATGGCGCTGTTCCTCGCCAGCGTCGGCGCCGCGTTCGCACGTTTTCGGCGCGGCCGGCTCGCCACCGATACGGCGCTGTTCGCGGCGCTGTGGCTGCTCGCCGAGCTGATCCGCGGTTTGCTCTTCACCGGCTTCCCCTGGGTGGCGAGCGGTTATGCCCACATCGACTCACCGCTCGCGACGCTCGCGCCCTGGGTGGGCGCGTACGGCATCGGTGCCGCCGCGGCGGCGCTGGCCGCTGCCACCGGCTTGGCCCAGCCCGGCGTGACCGCGTGCGCGAAGGCGGTGGCGGCGGGTGGCGGCGTGCTGGCCTTGCTCGCCCTGCTGCCGACGGCCCAATTCACGCAGCCCACATCGACGATGAGCGTGGCGCTGCTACAGGGCAACGTGCCGCAAAACCAGAAGTTCTCGCTCGAACACTTGCCCGGAGCACTGGCGTGGACGCGCGAGCAATTGCTCGCGGCGCGCGTCGACCTGGTGGTGGGCGCGGAAACCGTGATCCCGCTGCTGCCGCACCAACTCGACCCGCAGTGGTGGCAGCCGCTGCTTGAGCATTTTCGGCAACCCGGCCGCGCCGCGCTGGTCGGCCTGCCGCTGGGCGATGAGCAGCGCGGCTACACCAACTCCGCCGCCGGCATCAGCGCGTCCACCGCCACACTGCCCGAGGGCTTTTATCGCTACGACAAACACCACCTCGTGCCTTTCGGCGAGGTGATTCCGCCGGGCTTCAAGTGGTTCGTCCGCATGATGGACATTCCGCTGGGCGACTTCAATCGCGGCGCGCTCGCCGCGCCCTCGTTCGAAGTGAAGGGCGAACGCATCGCGCCGAACATCTGTTACGAAGATCTGTTCGGCGAGGAACTCGCGGCGCGCTTCACCGACGCCGCCCATGCGCCAACGATCCTCGCCAACCTCAGCAACATCGGTTGGTTCGGCCAGACGATCGCGGTCGAGCAGCACTTGCACATTTCGCGCATGCGCACGCTGGAGCTGCAACGCCCGATGCTGCGCGCCACGAACACCGGCGCGACCGCGGTGATTGACCACCTGGGCCAAGTCACCCATGCGCTGGCGCCGCACACGCAGGGCGTGCTGTTGGCTCAAGTGCAAGGGCGCAGCGGCGGCGTGACGCCGTTCGCGCGCTGGGCCGGCGCGGCGGGCCTGTGGCCGCTTGTCGGCGGCGCGCTGCTGCTCTGCCTGGTGCTGGCGCGTCGGCGCGAGGGCTCATAGCTCGGGGTACACGGCGCATCGATCTCATTCCGATTCGCATTCGAAGTGGCGGTTTTCTACCGGAACGTTGCTGTCCGCTGACGGTCGGTCGGCCTGCCGTCGTCGTGGCTTCAGGGTGGCGGCGGTGCCCTGTTGCAACCTCGGGTGGAGTGCCACGCCTTTGCCTGCCACGCTGCTCGACGCCTGCATGCAGCTCGCGACGAAAACAGCAATGGGCCGATGGCCGACCGCCATGTCGATGCAGTCGAATGTGAACGCGTATCAGCGCCCCATCCGCACCAGCCGGCCCGGGCGCGCGGCACCCACCACGCCGTCGCGCTGCACACAGACACCGGCCACCCAGGTGCCCAGGTAGCCCACGCCTTTTTGCAGGAAGCGCTTGCCCCCGGCCGGCAGGTCGCGCACCAGCTTCGGCACCCCCACGCCCAGGCGTCGCGGGTCGATGAGGTTGATGTCGGCGCGTTGGCCGGTGGCGATCCGGCCCCGGTCCGCCAGGCCAAGATAGTGGGCATTGCGCTGCGTCAGCATGTGCACCACCTGCTCCAGGGGAAAGCGCCCACTCGCGCGGTCCCGCACCCAATGGGTGAGCATGTAGGTTGAAAAACTCGCGTCGCAAATCGTGCCCACATGCGCACCCGCGTCGCCCAGGCCGCACAGCGCGCGCGGGTGTTCGAGCATGCTGCGCACCACGCCGAGGTTGCCGTCGTTGTAATTGAAGATCGGAAAGTAGATGAGGTTCGTGCCGTCGCCTTCGCAAAGGTGGTCGAAGATCGCCTCCAGCGCCGTCACGCCGCGCTGCTTGGCGCGCACGTAGAAACTCGCCGTCAGCGCCGGTTCATAGTCCGGCGTTTCACCGTCGAGCGCCGACAGCACGAACATGCGCGCGCTGATCAACTCGATCATGCCGAGCAAGATGTCTACCAGCGGCGGGATCGGCGTGCCGTCACCCGCCATCGGCAGCGACTTCTGCGCCAGGATGCGCGCCTTGCGCGCCGGCTCGCGCAAGGCCGCGGCGCGCTCGGCGAGCGGCAGGTGGGCGACCTCCTGGTAGCCGGGAAAACCCATGAAGGGATGGAAACTCGCGTCCAGACCGTTGATGACACCGATGCCGCGCGCGGCGGTCTGCAGGTACAGCGGCAAACCCGCCGCAACGCCACGCTCGACGCGCTCGCGGATCGCCAGCCACTGCGCGCCGCCCGGGTCGCGTTGCAACCAGGTCATCGACAGCGGCCGGCCTGACGCGCGCGCCAGCACCTCGACCAGGTCGAACTCGGCGTCGAAGCGCTGCGGCCCACGCAGCAGGTCGAAGTCGCTGACGAGCTGGACGACGCCATGCTTCAGCCCGTCGAAGGCCTGCGCGATACCCGCCAGCTCGGCGGCGTTCGCTTGCGAGGCCGGCGTTTCCTCGCCGCGCGACGTGCGGTGGTTGTCGCTGCGCCCGGTGGAGAAGCCGGCGGCGCCGGCCAGCAGCGCTTCGCGCAGGGTCGCGCGCATCGCGGCGATGTCAGCATCGCTTGCCGCCTCCTGCGCCAGCGCGCGCTCGCCCATCACCCGCATACGCAGCGGGTCGTGCGGCACTTGCAGCAGGAAGTCGAGGCTGTGCGGCTGCGCGTCAAGCGCATCCATGTATTGCGGAAAGCTCTCCCAGTTGAAGCGCACGCCTTCCAGCAGTGCGACCCCGGGTATGTCTTCCACGCCTTCCATCAGGCGGATCAGCCGGTCTTGTTCACCCCGGCGCAGCGGCGCAAAACCGACGCCGCAATTGCCCATCACGAGCGTCGTCACGCCATGGTGGATGCTCGGCGAGAACGTTTCATCCCAGCTCGCCTGGCCGTCGTAGTGGGTGTGGATGTCGATGAAGCCCGGCGTGACCCAGGCGCCGTGCGCCGCGATGCGCTCGCGCGCGTGCGACGTGATGCGGCCGATCTCGACGATGCGCCCGTCGAGAATGCCGATGTCGGCGGTAAAGGGCGCGGCGCCGCTGCCGTCGACGACGGTGCCGCCTTCAATGAGCGTGTCGAGCATCCTTGGATCTCCAGTAAAGCGCCAGCGACATTCCCGACACGATGTGCCAGATGCCCCACAGGCTGGCCACGATCACCATGCCCAGATCGGCGTTGAACTGCACCGCGATGATGCCCAGCGCCAGGCCCGAGTTCTGCATACCGCCCTCGATGATGACGGCGCGCGCGTCGCGCTCCTGCACACGAAACGCCAACGCGCAGAGCCACCCGAGCAGCAGCCCACCGGCGTTGTGCAGCACGACCACAAGCAATTGCGGCGCGATCTGCGCCGTCAGCAAATGGCGTTCGCGCACCAGGCCGATGGCGATGAAGGCGAGCAGCGCGATCACGCTGAAGCGCGCCAGCGGCCTGCGGATGCGCTCGGTGGCGCCAGGGAATCGGTGCGAGACGAACAGGCCGAGCGACATCGGCAGCGCGAGCAGCACCAGCAGACTCCACCAGATGGCCGAAGGGTCGATCGCCAGTTCACGCAACCAAGACGCCGTGGCCGGGTTGCTGGCGACCATCCAGGTGAAGTTGAAGGGGGTGAGCAGCAGCGCGAGCAGGCTCGCCACCGCCGAGATGCTGACCGACAACGCCGTATTGCCGCGCCCGAAATGCGTGACCACATTGGACAGCGAGCCGCCCGGGCACGACGCCACGAGCAGCATCGCGGCTTCTGTGTTCGCCGGCAGGTCGAGCAGCAACGTCGCGGCCCAGGTCGCCACGGGCAACAACATGAACTGCGGAATCAGGCCGCAGAGCACGGCGCGAGGTGTCTGCGCGACTCTTCGGAAGTCGAGCAGGCGCAATTCAAGCGCGACCGAGAACACCATCGTCGCGAGCACCGCGCTCAACACCAACTGTTGGGTCGTCATCCGCGTGAGCCTAGCGAAGAATTCGCCCTCTAGAATCAAGGGTTTACGCCCAAGCTCGTTCTTCTCCAGTCCATGCTTTCGTTCCAGCAGATCATTCTGAAATTGCAGGCCTACTGGTCGGATCGGGGCTGCGCCTTGCTGCAGCCCTATGACATGGAAGTCGGTGCGGGCACCAGCCACACGGCGACGTTTTTGCGCTCGCTCGGCCCCGAGCCGTGGCGCGCGGCCTATGTGCAGCCGAGCCGCCGCCCGAAAGACGGGCGCTACGGCAACAACCCGAACCGCTTGCAGCACTACTACTAATACCAGGTCGTGCTGAAACCCGCACCGGCGAACATCCTGGAGCTATACCTGGGCTCGCTCGAATCGCTGGGGTTCGACTTGCAGGTGAACGACATCCGCTTCGTCGAAGACGATTGGGAAAACCCGACGCTGGGCTGTTGGGGCCTGGGCTGGGAAGTCTGGCTGAACGGCATGGAGGTCACGCAGTTCACCTACTTCCAGCAGGTTGGCGGCATCGACTGCAAACCCATCACCGGTGAAATTACCTACGGTCTGGAGCGCCTGGCGATGTACTTGCAAGGCGTGGACAACGTCTACGACCTGCGCTGGACGGAAGGCTTGAGTTATCGCGACGTGTACCACCAGAACGAAGTCGAGCAAAGCACCTACAACTTCGAGCACAGCGATGTCGAGTTCCTGCTCAGCGCATTTGCCGCCCACGAGCGCCAAGCCAAGCACCTGATGGAATTGCAGCTCGCGCTGCCCGCCTACGAGCAATTGCTCAAGGCCGCACACAGCTTCAATCTGCTCGACGCGCGCGGTGCGATCAGCGTCACCGAGCGCGCGGCCTACATCGGGCGCATCCGCAACGTCGCGCGCAGCGTCGCCCAGAGCTACCTCGACAGCCGCGCGCGCCTGGGCTTTCCGATGGCGCCGCGCGAGTGGGCCGCGCAGGCGCTCGCCAAGTTCGAGGCGCGCCGCCCGGCGCCCGCGGGCGCGGGCCTGCAAGCCTAGAATGTAGATACACGTATCTACATCATGGAGAGTGTCATGGGCGCGTCCGAGTTACCGGTAGGTCGATGGGGGAACAGTCTGGCGGTCCGCATCCCGGCCAAACTGGCCAAACAACTCGGGGTCTCCGAGGGCTCGGTGCTCCAGGCGCAGGTGCTGGGGCCGGCACAGGTTCGCCTGTCGACCAAGCAGCCCTTGGACATGAAGACCTTCGTGCAACGCGTTCGCGCGCTGCGCACGCAGTTGCCCACCACGGACCCGGTGATGGATGAGCTGCGTCGCGGCTCGCGCTATTGATTCCCGAGAACCATGACCTATGTCGATACGAGCGCTCTGGTCGCGCTCTTCACCGGTGAGTCCCGCGGCGAAGCCTTGCTGCGTTGGTTGGCCAGGCGCCCGAGCGCCGAGTGCTGCATTTCCGACTGGACGATCACCGAGTTCGCCAGTGCCCTGGCCATCAAGGTGCGGCGCGGCGAGCTGGGCGACGACAACCTTGCGCAAGCGTGGCTTGAGTTTGACGGGGCCTGCGACACCTTGCTCAAAGTCGAGCGCCTCGAAGCCGGCGACTTTGGCAACGCTGCGGCGCTGCGGCGCTGTGCCTGGAGCCGGCAAGCAGCCTGCGCAGCGGCGATTCGCTGCACCTCGCGGTCGCATCGCGCCTGGCCTGCAAGGCCTTGATTTCCTTCGACGACACGCTGAACCGAAATGCCCGGGCAAGCGGCATCACCGTGATCGCACCATGAGCACGACCAGAAGCCTGCTCGTCGAGTTGCTCGTCGAAGAGCTGCCGCCCAAAGTGCTGAAGAAGCTCAGCGAAGAATTCGCACAAAAGATGACCACTCATCTCAAACAATCCGGGCTCGCGACGGACCACTCAGCTACGACGGTCTACGCGACACCGCGACGCGTTGCAGTTCACATATCTGGCGTTCGTGCTGAGGGCGCGGCTCGACCCGTCGTTGTCAAGCTCTTGCCTGCCTCAATTGCATATGACGCGACAGGTGGCGCGACGCCACAGCTGATCAGTGCTTGCATGAAGAAGGCTGGCTTTCCATCGTTCGAGGCGGCGCTCGCGGTTGGGAATTTGGTAGTGCGCGAAGAGTCCGGCAAGCAATTCGTATTCCACGAAACGCTAGCGGCGGGAAAGCCGCTCGGCGTCGGATTGCAGACTGCACTGGACGAAACGCTTGCCAAGCTGCCCATCCCGAAGCTGATGCAATACCAGCTCGCCGACGGCTGGACCAGCGTGCAGTTCGTGCGCCCGGCGCATTCACTCGTCGCGCTGCACGGCGCCGAGGTGGTGGCGGTATCGGCGCTCGGTTTGCAAGCCGGCCGCCAGACCGAGGGCCACCGCTTCGAAGCGGCGATGAGCCCGGTGATGTTGATCGACGCCGACCACTACGCGCGCCAGCTCGACGAGCAAGGCTCCGTGATGGCGAGTTTTGCCGCACGCCATGGCGAGATCAGCCGTCAGTTGCACGCGGCCGCGGCCAAACTGGGGCTCACGCCGATCGAAGACGCGGCGCTGCTCGACGAAGTGACCGCGCTGGTCGAGCGGCCCAATGTGCTGCTCTGCGAATTCGAGACCGAGTTCCTGGCGATACCACAGGAATGCCTGATCCTGACGATGAAGGCGAACCAGAAATACTTTCCGCTCCTCGACCCGCAAGGGCGTCTCACGAACAAGTTTCTCGTCGTCAGCAACATCCGCCCGGCCGACCCTTCGCGCGTCATCGGCGGCAACGAACGCGTCGTGCGGCCGCGCCTGGCCGATGCGAAATTCTTCTTCGACCAGGATCGCAAGCGCACGCTTGAGTCGCGCGTTGCCGGGCTGGACAAGGTGGTCTATCACCACCAGCTCGGCAGCCTGGGCGACCGGGTGCGCCGCGTGCGCGCGATCGCCGCGGCGATCGGTCAGCAGTTGGGCGGTGCAGTCTTGGCCCAACAGGCCGAACACGCGGCGCTGCTCGCAAAGGCCGACCTCACCACCGACATGGTCGGCGAATTCCCCGAGCTGCAAGGCATCATGGGCGGCTACTACGCGCGCCACGATGGCCTGAGCGAAGAAATCGCGTTCGCGATCGAGGATCACTACAAACCGCGTTTCGCGGGCGACGCACTGCCGCGTAACCTCACGGGCCTAGTCGTCGCGCTGGCCGACAAGCTGGAGATCCTGGTCGGTTTGTTCAGCGTGGGTCAAGCGCCCACCGGCGACAAGGATCCGTTTGCATTGCGTCGTCACGCACTGGGTGTCGTGCGCACCCTCGTCGAGCGCGCTATCGACCGTTCGCCGAGTCAGTTGATTGCGAGTGCGACGCGACAGTTTCCCGATGCCCCGCATCGCATCAGCGCGGAGGTGGAGTCCTTTATCGGTGATCGACTGTCAAACTACTTGCGGGATTCGGGTTTCAGTTCGCATGAAGTCGATGCGGTCACGTCGCAAAGCCTGCACCCCCTGCACACCGCGCCGCAGCGCTTGGCGGCCGTTCATGAGTTCTCCAGCCTGCCCCAGGCAGAGGCACTTGCCGCCGCGAACAAACGTGTGGCGAACATTCTCAGGAAGAACACACTCGACCTGCAGGCTCGGACAGGCGGCATGAATGCGTCAGAGGTCAATCCCGCCTTGCTTGTCGAGCCGGCGGAGCGGGCACTCCATGCAGCCCTGCTGCAAGTCGCACCGCAAGCAGCCCGGCTGTTCGACGCTCAACAGTACGCCGCTTGTCTGCGCGCCCTGGCGGCACTCAAGGAGCCCGTCGATGCATTCTTCGAAACCGTGATGGTGAATGCCGACCAGCCAGAACTGCGCGCCAACAGGTTGGGCTTGCTGGAGCAACTCGGTTTAGCGATGAACCGAGTGGCGGACTTGTCCAAACTCGCGGCCTGAATTAACCTGCCATCCATGAACTACAGCCAGATCATTACCGTGGAGCCCGGCAAGATGGGTGGCAAGCCTTGTATCCGCGGCATGCGCTTCACCGTTTATGACCTCATGGAATACCTCGCCGGTGGCATGTCAATTGAACAGTTGCTCCAGGACTTCCCTTACCTGACGCGCGATGACGTGCTTGCGACCTTCGCCTACCTCGCCGATGTGGACGGTCGCATTTCGCGCGCCGCATGAGGGCGCTGCTGGACCACAACCTGCCGGCGCGGCTGCTGGCGACGCTGCGTTCATGGGCCTGGGTCACCCGAGCGGACCACGTTGCCGATCTGGGCTGGGCAGACGCCGATGACCGGACCATCTGGCAAGCGACCGCCCAGCAAGGTATCGTGATATTCACCAAGGACAAGGACTTCGGCGTCTTGAGCGCGACGCTCGGATTTCCGCCGAAAGTCGTGCTGCTGCGAGTCGGCAATTGTGCGACCACGGACTTGGAGCGCCACCTGGTTCGTCGATCCGGCCCTATCGCGCAGTTCGTTGCCGACCCGACCAAGGGCTTGTTGGTGATCGAGAACACCCCATGAAACTCATCATCCTCGACCGCGACGGCACGATCAACGAAGATCGCGACGACTACGTGAAGTCGCCCGACGAATGGGTGCCGATCCCAGGCTCGCTGGAAGCCATCGCGAGGCTCAACCACGCTGGCTGGCACACCGTGGTGGCGACGAATCAATCGGGCCTGGGGCGCGGCTTGTTCGACATGGCGGCGCTCAACGCGATGCACGTGAAAATGAACAAGCAACTCGCGCACCTGGGCGGGCGCATCGACGCCGTGTTCTTCTGCCCGCACGCCCCGGCCGACGGCTGCGACTGCCGCAAGCCCGCGCCGGGGCTGATCGATCTGATTGGCGAACGCTACGGCGTGCACCTGGAAAACGTGCCCGTCGTCGGCGATTCGCTGCGTGACCTGCAGGCCGGCCAGGCGGCGGGCTGCCCATTGCACCTGGTGCGCACCGGCAAGAGCGAAGGCCTGGACGCGCTGCAAATCGCCCAGATGCGCGAATTCGTTCCCGACATGGAAGTACACGCGGACCTCGCCGCGTTTGCCGAAGCCCTGGTGCGCGGCGAGCGCTTGCAGCACGGCGCGAACGACCAGAACGACACGCTGTATGGGCAGACGCAATACGGGAGGCAGCCCTGATGCGCTCGCTCTGGTACGGCACGCGCTCGCTGCTGTTCGTGTTGTTCATGGCGATCACCGTCGTGCCGTGGGCATTGGCTGTCGTGATCGTCTCGATCTTCACGCGTGGCCCGGTGATCTACACGATGTGCGTGGGCTGGCTGCGCACTTCGATCTGGGGCGCCAAGGTGATCTGCGGCGTGCACGCACGCCTGCACGGCATGGAGCATCTGCCCAATGGCCCGCTCGTGCTCCTGCCCAAGCACCAGTCGACGTGGGAGACCTTCGCCTTCCCCGGCCTGATGCCGCGCCCGTTGGCTTATGTGTTCAAGCGCGAGCTGCTCTACATCCCGTTTTTCGGCTGGGCGATCGGGCGCATGGACATGATCCACATCGATCGCAGCAAGCGCGCCGAGGCGTGGAACAAGGTCGCCGAGCAAGGCCGGCGCCTCATGGCCAACGGCCATTGGGTCATCATGTTCCCGGAAGGCACACGCACACCGCGCGGCGACCAGGGTGTGTACAAGAGCGGTGGCACGCGCCTGGCCGTGACCACCGGCGTGCCGGTGCTGCCCATTGCCGTGACATCGGCGCGCTGCTGGCCGCGCAAGACGTTCACGCTGCGGCCAGGCACCATCGACGTTTCCATCGGCCGGCCGATTCCAAGCGCCGGGCGCGAACCCGATGAATTGATGCGCGAAGTGGAGCGCTGGATCGAAGCCGAAATGCGCCGTCTCGACCCCGAAGCCTACGCCGCGGTCGCGGTCAGCGCCTGAGGCCGCGCGGCACACCCGATGCGCCCCGCCCCCCACGCTGACGCACGCCAGCTGTCGCTGTTCGATGCGCCACCCGTCAATGCCCCCCCCGAGGTCGAACACGCCGACATGGGCGCCGCCGCTGCCGCCGCTGCCGGTGCTGCCGGGTTGGCCGGCCAGGCCCGCGAGGCAGGCGCCACCGGTGCACCACCGCTGGCCGCGCACCCGCACATCGCGCCACACGCGACGTCCGAGCCAACCCATGCCACGGCCCCGGGCGCCAGCGGGCTCAGCCCCGCGGTGTTCCGCCACCCGCACGCAAGCCGCGAAATCCGCTTGCACCAGCACCTCGTCAGCTACGCGCTCAAGCGCGCGCGGCGCGGCAGCATCGGCTTCATCGTCGGCGCCGAAGGCTTGAGCGTGAATGCGCCGCGCTGGGTGGGCATTGGCGACATCGAAGCGGCGTTGCGGGAAAAAGCCGCCTGGATTCTGCGCAAGCTGCAAGAACAGCAGGCGCGCGCACGGCGCCTGCAGGCCGCCAAGGTCGACTGGCGCGACGGCACGCTGATTCCCTTTCTCGGCGAAGACGTGATCATCGTGCTCGACGCACGCACCACCGGCGCGGTGCTGAACAGCGACGCGTCGGCGCTCCAGGGCCAGCTCGCCGGCGTGCCGCGCCTGCTGCTCCATGTGGGCCTGCCCGACAGCGCCGCGCCCGAGCAGATCCGCGACGCCGTGCAATCCTGGCTGCAACGCCAGGCGCGGCACATCTTCGAAGAGCGCTGCCAGCACTTCGCGGCGCAGCTCAAGGTGCGCTACACACGGCTGAGCCTGTCCTCGGCACAAACGCGTTGGGGCAGCGCCAACGCCGACGGCTCGATCCGCCTGAACTGGCGCCTCATTCACTTCGCGCTGCCGACGATCGACTATGTCGTCACCCATGAACTCGCGCACCTGCGCGAAATGAACCACAGCCCGCGCTTCTGGGACGTGGTGCGCTCGGTGCTGCCTGACTATGAGCGGGCGCGCGGCACGCTGAAGGACGATGTGCTGCCGGTGTTTGACTGACACCGGACACCGGGCCGCATTCGCATGCCGCTGAGCTGGAACGAAATCAAGTCGCGCGCTATCGCGTTCAGCAAGGAATGGTCGGACGAGACTTCCGAGCGCGCCGAGGCGCAGAGTTTCTGGAACGCTTTCCTCCATGTGTTCGGCATCGAACGCCGTCGCGTTGCCGCATTCGAAAAGCAAGTCGCGATGGTGCGCGCCGGCTACAAGCTCAAGCAGGGCCGCATCGACGGCTTCTGGAAGGGTGTGTTGCTGATCGAGCACAAGAGCGCGGGGCAAAGTCTGGACCGGGCGTTTAGCCAAGCCGTCGACTATTTCGACGGCCTGCCCGAGCGCGACCTACCACGTTACGTTCTCGTGAGTGACTTCAGCAAGATACGTCTCAGTGATTTCGAGACGGGCGACGAAATCGAATTTGCGCTGAGGGATCTGCACAAACACATCAAGCGCTTCGGCTTCATCGCAGGCTATCAGGCGCAGGTGATCAAGCCGCAAGACCCGGTGAACATCCGCGCCGCCGAGCAGATGGGCAAGCTGCACGATGCGCTGAAGGCCAGCGGCTACGAAGGCCACGCGCTCGAAGTCCTGCTGGTGCGCCTCCTGTTCTGCCTGTTCGCCGACGACACGGGCATTTTCCAACCAGCCCAGGCCTTTCGTGCCTGGGTGGAAGAACGCACAGCGCCAGACGGCTCGGATCTCGGCCCACAGCTCGCGCAGCTCTTCCAGGTGCTCAATACCGTCGAGTCCAAGCGCAGCAAGGCGCTGGACGATCAGCTCGGCGCGTTCCCCTATGTGAACGGTGCACTGTTTGAAGAGGCATTGCCGCTTGCAGCGTTCAATACGGCGATGCGCGAGAGCTTGCTCGACGCCTGCGCGATCGACTGGAGCGCAATCAGTCCGGCGATCTTCGGCGCGCTGTTTCAAAGCATCATGGACAGCAAGGCGCGGCGCAACCTCGGCGCGCATTACACGAGTGAAGAGAACATCCTCAAGCTGATCAAGCCGCTGTTCCTCGACGAGCTGCGTGCCGAGTTCGAACGCATCAAGGGCAACCGGAATCGCCTGTTCGAATTTCACAAGAAACTGCGCACTCTGAACTTCCTCGATCCGGCGTGCGGCTGCGGGAATTTCCTCGTCATCACCTACCGCGAGTTGCGTCTGTTGGAACTGGACTTGCTGCGCGCTGCCTACCGGGATGGCCAGCAACTGCTCGACATCCACCAGCGCCTGTCCGTCGACGTGGACCAGTTCCACGGCATCGAGATCGAAGAGTTCCCAGCGCAGATCGCGCAAGTCGCGCTGTGGCTGATGGACCACCAGATGAACGTGATGGCCGGCGAGGAGTTCGGTCTGTACTTTGCGCGCATTCCGCTGAAGGCAGCGCCGCATATCGTGAATGGGAATGCGCTGCGCTTGGAGTGGATGAGTGTCATTCATCCATCGCAATGCAGCTATGTTCTTGGCAATCCGCCATTCGTTGGTGCAAAGTACATGAGCGATTCGCAGCGAGCCGATACGCAGGCGATCTTCGGTGGCATCGAAAGCGGCGGCTTGCTGGACTTTGTCGCAGCGTGGTACGTGACCGCTGCACGTTACGTGCAGCAGATTGCGAACCCGGCTGCGCCGCGACCACTGGGCGCAGCCGTGCTGATCGCTCCGCACGCGTTCGCCACGCGATGCGCATTTGTCTCTACCAACAGCATCATTCAGGGCGAACAGGTCGGCGTGCTCTGGGGCTGGTTGTTGGCGCAAGGCGTCCGTATCCATTTCGCACACCGGACCTTCCAGTGGAGTAACGAAGCTCGCGGAATGGCCGCAGTGCATTGCGTGATTATTGGTTTCGGGTTTGGTGACCGGCCTGGCAAGACGATCTACGAGTACGAGGACATCCGCGGCGAGCCTCATGCCGTCCCGGCGCAGAACATCAATCCATACCTCGTCGACAGCGTTGATGTCGTGCTTCCGCGGCGGAGCACGCCAGTGTGCAACGCACCATCGATCGGTATTGGCAACAAACCGATCGATGACGGGAACTATTTGTTTTCCGACGGAGAGCGCGAAGCATTTCTTGCTGTGGAGCCCGAGGCGCGCCGGTTTTTCAGGCGCTGGATCGGCGCCGACGAACTGATCAATGGTTACGAGCGCTGGTGCCTCTGGCTTGGCGACGCTTCGCCCGCCCAGCTTCGCGCGTTGCCCGAAACGATGAAACGTGTACAAGCGGTCAAGAAGTTTCGCGCCGCCAGCAAGAGCGTGCCGACTCGCAAGCTTGCCGAGACGCCAACTCGTTTTCACGTCGAAAACATCCCGACTGGAAGCTACGCAGTGATTGCAAAGGTCTCCTCGGAGCGGCGCTCATTTGTCCCGGTTGCCTTTGAACAGCCAACAACGCTGGCCAGCGATCTGCTCTTCGTACTGCCCGAGGCCACTCCGTTTCATTTCGGAGTCTTGGCTTCGACGATGCATAACGCCTGGGTCCGCTATACCTGCGGTCGCCTTGAGAGCCGGTATCGCTACTCCGCCAACATCGTCTACAACAACTTCCCCTGGCCCGACTCCCCAAGCGGCAAACAAAGCGAAGCCATCGAATCCGCCGCCCAGGCCGTGCTCGACACGCGTGCCGAGTTCCCCGGCTCGACGCTCGCCGATCTGTACGACCCTCTGACGATGCCACCCACGTTGCTGAAGGCGCACCACAAGCTCGACGCTGCGGTAGATGCCGCCTACGGCCGCAAGAGCTTCAAGACCGATGCCGAGCGCGTGGCGTTTCTGTTCGAGCTGTACCAGCGCTACACCTCACTGCTGCCACCCGAGCCGGCCAAGCGAGTCCGTCGGGTCAAGCCTTCGCCCCAAGGCGCTTGACCTCACCGCTGCGGGTGAGCGAAAAGAATGCGGGTGGCGCGACGGCGCTGGCCTGCCGCAAGATCGCAGCGTAGGAGCGGACCACGATGTCGCCCGTTTCCACACCGGTCAGACCGCCCTGCGTGAACACGAACACATGCAGGCGTGCGCTGCGCATCGCCGCCAGTTCGTTGGCCTTGTAGCGAATGCGCTGATCGCGCGTGACCACCAGCCAACCTTTGTCGGCCGCCGCAGCGAGCCATTCCTCGTCGGGTGTGTCGTGGGTGAAGTGCGCGCCGTGCGCAACGAACGGTATGCCTGCCTGCGCCAGGGCCCGCCCAAGCACTGCGCTCCAGGCACAGCGGTCGATGAAGAGCGGCGCAGGCTCAGGCGGCGAGCCGCTGCTCGAAGCGAAGCGCTTCCCAGATGTCCGGTTCATCAACGCCGTAGTCCTGCGCCATTTCGCCAGGCGAATCGCCGGCAAGAAAGCGATCTTGGATGACCGCCGTCGCGACGCCGGCACGCGCCAGCACGGGGCGGCCGAAACCCAGCTTTGGATCGACGACCACCGACCGGGGTGAGTCCGACACAGCAACACTGCCGCGCGTCGCAGGGAACAGCCTGACAGGCGATCCATGCTTGTCGCGCTCAACGCGCTGAAGCTCGCGCTGGAAGTCGGGGCTGAGCGAAGCTTGCCCTTCACGGCTGGTGTTGAGCAGCCCTCCAGCGTGTGCGATGAAAAGGTGCACACCGTTGGTCAAGAAGTCTCCGGCGAGCAGCGGCCGCGGCGTCTGCAGCACCTTGCGCACATAGCTCAAGCTGCTGCGCACGGAGGGCATCGACACGCGGTAGTGGCGGCGAATGGCCGCGAGCATGTGAAGCTCGCAGAGGTTGTTGAACGAAAGCAGTCGGGCCTTGCCATCGGCCGGCGTGACCAGCGGCTTGAATCGCTTCGGCTTGCCACTTGCCTGCACGTAGTCATGACCGAAGCACCACGCTTTCACCGTGCCCGCCGGTAGTGCGATCATGCGCGCCACTTCAGCGGCGCGGTAGGCAGGTTCGTCGTAGAGGTGGGTGTCGGCGGTGCGGGACATGGGCTTTGCCCTCCTGGGGCTGCTCCTGCGAAACAGAAGTGTAGCGACGCGGCGAAACGTACCTGGTGCAGTGGCTACACTTGACGTATACGTCAATCGGCACCCCGCAGCCCCACCATGCCCGCCGGCCCCGCACTCGCCCCCGCGCCCCCGCGAAACGCCACGTTTAGCATCGGCGAGCTGGCGCGCGAGTTCGACCTGACGACACGCGCGATTCGCTTCTATGAAGACTGCGGCCTCTTGGAACCGCAGCGCAGCGGGCGCACCCGCGTCTACACCGCGCGCGACCGGACCCGCTTGAAGCTGACCTTGCGCGGCAAGCGCCTGGGCCTGACGCTGGCCGAGGTCAAGGATCTCGTAGACATGTACGAGTCGCCGCGCGACACGCAGGCCCAGCTGACGAAGTTCCTGGCGGTGCTCGCCGCGCACCGCACGCAGCTTGAGCAACAGATGGCGGACCTGAGTGCCACGCTGGACGAAGTGCGCGCCCATGAACGAGAAGCGCGCCGGCTGCTGGGCAATGCAGCTCGGCTGAAACCGGCTTAGCGACGATGAAGAGCACCGACCCCGGCGAAGCACCGCGTCCATCGGCACCGCACTCAACGGCACAGCACCCATCGGCACCGCACTCAACGCCAACGCACTCAACGCCAACGCGTTCCCACTGATTTTGGAGTCACCGCATGAACCGGCCCGGCTTGAACCACCAACTCGGTGAAGACATCGACGCCTTGCGCGATGCGGTTCGCGCGTTCGCCGAAACCGAAATCGCGCCGCGCGCCGCTGAAATGGACCGCACCGACACCTTCCCGATGGACCTGTGGCGCAAGATGGGCAGCTTGGGCGTGCTCGGCATCACCGTGCCGGAGAGCCTGGGCGGTGCCGGCATGGGCTACCTGGCGCACATGATCGCGATGGAAGAAATCAGCCGCGCCAGCGCCTCGGTGGGCCTGTCATATGGCGCGCACAGCAACCTGTGCGTGAACCAGATCAACCGCAACGGCACGCAGGCGCAAAAACAAAAGTACCTGCCCAAACTGCTCAGCGGCGAGCATGTGGGGGCGCTCGCGATGAGCGAGTCCGGTGCGGGCTCGGACGTGATTTCGATGAAGCTGCGCGCGCAGGAAAAAGACGGCGTCTTTTTGCTCAACGGCACGAAGATGTGGATCACGAACGGCCCGGACGCAGACACCCTCGTCGTCTACGCCAAGACCGACCCGCAGATGGGTTCGCGCGGTGTCACGGCGTTCCTGATCGAGAAGGGCATGAAGGGTTTTTCCATCGCGCAAAAGCTCGACAAACTCGGCATGCGCGGCAGCAGCACGGGTGAGCTCGTCTTCAAGGACGTCGAAGTTCCCGCCGCCAACGTGCTCGGCGGCGTGGGCAACGGCGCCAAGGTGCTGATGTCGGGCCTGGACTATGAACGCGCGGTGCTCGCCGCCGGGCCGATCGGCATCATGCAGGCGGTGCTGGACAACGTGATTCCCTACATTCATGAGCGCAAGCAGTTCGGCCAGAGCATCGGCGAGTTCCAGTTGATTCAGGGCAAGGTGGCCGACATGTACACCGTGCTGCAGGCCGCGCGCTCGTTTTGCTACACGGTGGGCAAGAACCTCGATTCGCTGGGCAGCGAACACGTGCGCCAGGTGCGCAAAGACTGCGCGAGCGTGATCCTGTGGTGCGCCGAGAAAGCCACCTGGATGGCGGGTGAGGGCATCCAGGTGTTCGGCGGCAACGGCTACATCAACGAGTACCCGCTGGGGCGCCTCTGGCGCGACGCGAAGTTGTATGAAATCGGCGCCGGCACGAGCGAGATCCGGCGCATGCTGATCGGCCGCGAGTTGTTCGCCGAAACGATGTGAGCCCGCCCACCTTGACCACTTGACCAGGAGTTCGATCCCATGAGCACCGACCTCGACGAACTATTTGAGAGCAACCGCCGCTGGGCCGCCGCCACCGAAGCGCGCACGCCGGGCTTCTTCACCAAGCTGCTCAAGCAGCAGGCGCCGCAGTACCTGTGGATCGGCTGCGCCGACAGCCGC
>JANOLJ010000422.1:0-3601 GCA_031419715.1 Burkholderiales bacterium
CAAGGCGCGCGGCGTCGACGCGCGGCTCGTCTGGTTCCCCGACGAGAACCACTGGATCCTCAAGCCGCGCAACTCCAAGCTTTGGTATGGCGAGTTTTTTGCGTGGCTGAAGCGGCACACCGCCCCGGCGGCGAAAGGCAGGGCTCGACGCCGCTGAGGGTTGCTTTGCATCGACCCGCGATTCGGTCAGGGTGAGCACCGATGCCTACGCATCGCCATGCTCTGACAATGGCCCATGCGTGACACTGACCTGCGATCCAGCGGCTTGACCTGCGCGCGGCGCTGGGCGGTGGCGGCAAGCGCGTCGCTCGCCGCGTGCGGTGGCGGGTCGGGTGGGCCTGGCGTGTCGAGTGCGCCGGAGGCATTGCAGTCGGTCACGGCTACGCCGCAGTCGTGCTCACCCAACAACCCCTACCGCTTCGACGCAACCGCCACCACGACCTCAGGCAACCTGAGCAGCGAAAAAGCCTGGTTGCGCGACTACTTCGAGCGCCAATACCTCTGGTTCAATGAAGTTCCCGGCGTCGACCCGGCGCTCGCACCGTTCAGCAACGAGGGCGATGTATACGGCTCGCTCGACACCTACTTCGACGCCCTGCGCACCCCGGCCCTCACGCCTTCGGGTCAGCGCAAAGACCGGTTCAGCTTCACCTACCCGACGCGCGCCTGGGACGACTTGATCAACGGTGGCACGCTCATGGGCTACGGCATCGAGTGGTATCTCACCTCGCCGCAAAGGCCCCCTCGCGGCATTCGGGTTGCGTTCGTGCACGGCGGCTCGCACGCCGCGGCGCAAGGGCTGCGGCGCGGCGACACGCTGCTCAGCGTGGACGGTGTCTCGGCCGACGACACCTCCCAATCCGGTGTGGACGCTCTGAACGAGGCCTTGTTTCCCGCCAACTCGGCGCCGCACCACTTCGTGTTCATGCGCCAGGGCGCTGCAGTTTCGCGCACCTTGAGTGCGAACAACGTCGCGCTGGACGCGGTGCCGGTGGCAAAGGTGATCACGGTGGGCACGCAACAGATTGGCTACATTCTGTTCAATGACCACATCCAAACGGCCGAGCAGCCACTGGTCGCGGCATTCACCCAGCTGCGCGACGCCGGGGTCAGCGACCTGGTGCTCGACCTGCGCTACAACGGCGGCGGCTACCTCTATTTGGCCAGCGAAGTCGCCTACATGATCGCCGGGCCGCAGCGCACCTCCGGCAAGGTGTTCGAGCGCCTCGTTCTCAACGCGAAGCGCAGCGGCGAAAACAGCACGACGCCTTTCCTCGCAACGTCGCGCAACGGCGCCACGCTGCCGACGCTGAACCTGGGCCGCGTCTATGTGTTGACGAGCAGCGGCACCTGCTCGGCCAGCGAGGCCATCATCAACGGCTTGCGTGGCATCGATGTCGATGTGCGCCTGATCGGCGCCAAGACCTGCGGCAAGCCCTACGGCTTTTACGGCCAAGACAACTGCGGCGTGTCCTACTTCGCCACCGAGTTTCAGGGCGAGAACGCAAAAGGCTACGCCGACTACGCCGACGGTTTCATCCCAGGCAACCCGAACCAGGGCGCGAACCACATCCCCGGATGCGCGGCGACGGATGACTTTGAACGCGCCCTGGGCGACCCAACCGAAGGCCAATTGGCCGCCGTTCTGTACCTGCAGGCCAACGGCTCATGCCCGGCTCTGGCCACCGGGCGCGCCGGGCCTTTGGCCGCGCAACCGCAGCGAATTGGCACCTTGTTGCGCCACGAAGCTCGGCGCAATCGCTACCTTGTGGCTCCGCGCCAGTAGAGCACGCGCCAGCAGGCGCGCCCGCCTACGTACCAGCGACGCGCCAGCGACGCCACCGCGCCGTATATACTGACCGTATATCTTTTCGGCGTGGAGGTTGAGTATGGCAAGCACCACGGTGTTCCAGTCCGGCAACAGCCAGGCGGTGCGCCTGCCCAAAGAGTTTCGGTTCAAGACCAAGACCGTCGAAATCTTTCGCCGTGGTGACGAGGTGGTGCTGCGCGAGAAGAAGCGCACCCTCGGTGAAGTGCTCGCGGAATTGCCCCCCCTCACCGAAGAGGAGGTTGAGGAACTCGGGCGTGCGCTTGCCGCCGCGCCCGACCGTCGTCCGCTTCAGGAGCGCGACTGGTCGCTGCTCTTCGGTGCCGAACCTGCGCGTCGCGCGCCGCGCCGCCGCGCCCGATGACCTATTTGCTGGACACCGACGTTTTCAGCGCCATCGCCAAAGCCCGCGACACCGCACTGCTGCGCCGCGTGGAGCGGATTCGCCTTGAGGATCTCGCGCTGTCGATCGTCACTATCGGCGAGATTCGTTTCGGCCAGGCGCTGAATCCGCTGGCCGTCAAGTTGCGCCAGCGCATCGATGTGCTGCTCGATTCAATGCGACACCTGCCGCTCGGCTGGAATGCGGTACCCCACTACGCGACCGTGCGGGCGCATCTGCAGCGCAAGGGCACTCCCATCGGCCCGAACGATCTCTGGCTCGCTGCGCACGCGCTGGCGGAAGACCTGACGCTCGTCTCCGGCAATCAGCGCGAATTCAAACGCGTGCCTACACTGCGGGTCGAGAACTGGATGGACTGAAGCCATGCTGATCAACTTTTTCTACACCCTGCGCGCCGCCAAGCTCAAGGTCTCCGTCAAGGAGTACCTGACGCTGCTGGAGGCCATCAAGGAGGGCGTGATCGACAACTCTGTCGATGACTTCTACTATCTCGCCCGCACCTCGCTGGTGAAAGACGAAGCGCAATTCGACAAGTTCGACCGCGCCTTTGCCGCCTACTTCAAGGGCGTTGAGCTGCTGACTGACTTCACCCAAGACATTCCGCTGGACTGGCTGCAAAAGAAGCTCGAACTCGAACTCAGCGCCGAAGAAAAAGCGGCGATCGAGAAGATGGGCTGGGACGAGCTGATGGAAACCTTGAAGAAGCGCTTCGAGGAACAAAAAAAGCGCCACGAGGGTGGCAGCAAGATGATCGGCACCGGCGGCACCTCGCCGTTCGGCGCCTACGGCTACAACCCGCAAGGCATACGCATCGGCCAGGACAAGGGCCGCAACAAGAGCGCCGTGAAAGTGTGGGACCAGCGCCAGTTCAAGGACTACGACGACACGCTGGAACTGGGCACACGCAACATCAAGGTCGCGCTGCGGCGCCTGCGCCGTTTTGCGCGCGAAGGCGCCGAAGAAGAGTTGGATCTGGACGACACGATCCGCTGCACCGCCGCGAATGCGGGCTGGCTCGACATCAGAATGGTTCCGGAGCGCCACAACAAGGTCAAAGTGCTGCTGTTGATGGACGTGGGCGGCACGATGGACGAGCACATCCACCGCGTCGAGGAGATCTTCAGCGCCGCAAAATCAGAGTTCAAGCATCTGGAGTTCTATTACTTCCACAACTGCGTCTACGACTTCATGTGGAAGAACAACCGGCGCAGCTACAGCGAGAAGTTCAGCACCTGGGACATCATTCGCAAGTACAACAAGGACTACAAGCTGATCTTCGTCGGCGACGCGACGATGAGCCCTTACGAGATCCTGCAGCCCGGCGGCAGCGTCGAATACAACAACGAGGAGCCGGGCGCCGAGTGGCTCGC
>JANOLJ010000423.1:0-1617 GCA_031419715.1 Burkholderiales bacterium
GACGCTGGAGGCCCTCGCGCCGTACCGGCAGGCGTGGCAGCGCGATGCGAAGTGGCCGCAGCCGCTGCCCTACCTCGACAGCGCCGCCAACCGCGCGCACGGCGCGCTCGACATCCGGCTCGAGACCTGGATCGCGAGCGCCGCGATGCGCAGCGCCGGCAGCCCTGCCGCGCGCATCGCCGCCACCAACTTTCGCCACCAGCACTGGACCGTGGCACAGATGCTCGCCCACCACACCGTGGGCGGCTGCAACCTGCAGCCCGGCGACCTGCTGGGCAGCGGCACGATCTCCGGGCCGACTGCGGGCGAGGCCGGCGCGATGATGGAACTGAGCCAGGCCGGACGCCAGCCGGTGCGCTTCGCCAGCGCCCGCGGCACGATCGAGGAACGCGGCTTTCTGGCCGACGGCGACACGCTCATCCTGCGCGGCTGGTGCGAAGCGCCGGGGCGCATGCGCATCGGCTTCGGCGAGTGCCGCGGGCTGGTGCTGCCGGCGCACGCAGTCGGCGCTTGATCCGGGCCCTTTGTTCCGGCGGGGCAGGCGCCGTGACGCGGGGGTCCGACCCTGCGGGCACACTGCGCACGCCGCCGGGGTTGCGCCGCCCGTGGCGACACGCGCTGCAGCCAATCGCGAGTCCGATCGGCACTTCGACCAGGAAACCGTCTTGAGCGCGGAAACCCAGCAGCCCGTACCGCACAGCCAGAACGGTGCTGGACACCAACATGGTCCTGCTCGACCGGGTGCTCGATGCGGTGGACAGCGACTCGGCCCGCCTCCATCGAGCTGCGCGAGGAAGGCCTGCACAACCAGTTTCGCGCGATGTCGTATGGCAAACCGCAAATCCAGTCGATCTGGTTCATCGCCGAAGACGGCCGCCCGCTCGCGACCGACTTTGCCTTCCCCACCCCCGTGGCCGACCTGTCCGGGCGCGAATATTTCAAGTGGCACCGGGCCCAGCGTGGCGGCGTGTACGTGACCGAGACGCTGTTCGGCATCGTGAGCAAGAGCCACTTCTTCGATATGAGCCGCGGCCGCCGGCACCCCGACGGGTCGTTCGCCGGGGTGGCGTCGGTCAGCCTGCGGCCGGCGTATTTCGAGCAGTTCCATGCCGACCTGGCCGCCAATGAACCCGGCCTCGCCATCGCCTTGTTCCGCAACGACGGCGCGGTCATCTCGCGCTGGCCACCCTCCCCGTCGGGGCCGCGCCGGCTGGCGGCCAGCGCGCCGGTCATGTCCCAGGTGGCCGCCGGCGCGTTGCAGGGCGACGTGCGCGGCGTCTCGACCGTCGACGGGCGCCAACGCCACTTCAAGTTCAGCCGGCTCGGCGACTACCCGCTCTACATCGCGACCTCGATGGACGAAGGCGAAGTCACCGCGCGCTGGCTGCGCGAGCTGGGCGTGCTCGCCGCGATCGGGGTGCCGGCGGTGCTGGGCCTGTATTTCGCGGCGCGGCTGGCGATCCGGTGGCCCGCGGACGGTCAGGCGCCGGCCGCGAGTTGCCGCAGCGCCTGCTCGATTGCCTCGGGCGGCTGCCCGCCCTGGATGAGATGCCGATCGTCGATGATCATCGACGGGACGGCGTTGATGCCCAGGCGCTGGTAGTGCTGTTCGAGCGC
>JANOLJ010000424.1:0-3760 GCA_031419715.1 Burkholderiales bacterium
CTTCGCCTCAATGATGCGGTTTTCGATCTGGTCGCTCATGCCCAGGCCGTGCCGGCCGCCGATGCGGTTCGCCTCTAACAGCAGCTCGACGGGGCTGGCGAATTCGCGACCGTTCAGCGCGACGGGTTGACCTTCTTCGAAACGAACGCGAACTTCCTCGCGCTTCACCTCCACATCGTCGCGCCACGCCGCCACGCCCATGATGGGCTGGACGATGCGCATGCCGGTGCTCAATTGCTCCAGGTCTTTCGCCTCGTGCGTCGCGCCGAGCAGGTTGGAGTCGGTCGAGTACGCCTTCTCGGCCGACATCTTGTAGGCGAAGCCGCTCGCGCGCATGAACTCCGACATTTCGGCGCGCCCGCCGAGCTCGTCGATGAAAAGCTGGTCGAGCCAGGGTTTGTAGATCTTCAGCTCGGGATTCGTGAGCAGCCCGTAGCGGTAGAAGCGCTCGATGTCGTTGCCCTTGTAGGTGCTGCCATCGCCCCAGATGTTCACGTCGTCCTGCTTCATCGCCGCCACCAGCATCGTGCCCGTCACGGCCCGGCCGAGAGGCGTGGTGTTGAAGTACGTCACGCCCGCCGTGGAGATATGAAACGCGCCGCTTTGCAACGCGGCAATGCCCTCAGCGACGAGCTGCGCGCGGCAATCGACGAGGCGCGCGATCTGCGCGCCATAGGCCAGCGCCTTGCGCGGAATCTCGTCGTAGTCGGGCTCGTCGGGCTGACCCAGGTTGGCGGTATACGCATAGGGAACAGCGCCCTTCTGGCGCATCCACAGCAGCGCGGCGCTGGTGTCCAGGCCGCCAGAAAAGGCGATGCCGACCTTTTGGCCGATGGGGAGATTTTGCAGAATAGTGGCCATGGCGGAAATGAGGCTGCCGAAGGGGAAGACGCGGGGCACACACCGGGGCCCGGTGCGCACCGCGCATTCTCGGTCGAAATCGACAGGTTCCGGATCGGCGCAGCCCGCGTCAAGCGGTCCCGGCGCGCGCGCCCTTAGCATCGGCATTTTTTCGACAGGAGAATTCCATGAATCGCATCGATCGCCGCGTTGTCCTCGCGACCCTGGCCCTGGCCAGCACGTTCGCCGTGCCTGCGGCCAACGCCCAAACCACCGTCAAGGAGCCCTGGGTGCGCGCCACCGTGGCCCAGCAAAAGGCCACGGGCGCCTTCATGCAGCTCACCTCCGCGCAGGGCGGCAAGCTGATCTCGGCCCAGTCGCCCGCGGCGGGCGTCGTCGAAGTTCATGAAATGGCGATGGACGGCAACGTGATGAAAATGCGCGCCGTGAACAGCCTGGAGCTGCCCGCGGGCAAGGCGGTGGACCTCAAACCCGGTGGCCTGCATGTGATGCTGATGGATCTGAAGCAGCAGATGAAGGCGGGCGACAGCGTGCCACTCACGCTGGTCATCGAGGGCAAGGACGGGAAGCGCGAAACGGTGGAAGTCAAGGCGCAGGTCAAGGCGCTCGGCGGCGCCGATCATGGGCATAAGCATTGATGGTGCGCCTCAGCCCTCGGGCGTGAAATCGCCCTCGGGCCTTCGCCAGCCGTCAGTCGCCTTCCGGCGCCTGACGCGCGCGCTCAGCGCCGCCGCAGCCGCTCGACCATCACATTGCCAGCGGCATCCAGCCGGCCGCGCACTTCCACGTAGTCGCCTTCCGTCGGCCGCTTGTCGATGCGTGTGCCGGCGCCCAGGCGCAGGTTCAGATCGTCCAGGCGCGGGCCCGGGCCGAGCGTGCCGTGCAGGCGCAGCGCGGCGCCCACCGGCATGGGGGCTGGGGTGCCGGCGGCGTCGCGCGCGCCTTGCGCCACCCAGGTCTCGATGAGCTTGACCTCTTCATCGCCGAGGTAGGGCGGCCCGTCGAAGGGCATGCGCGGTCGCGCCTGACCGCGAATCCGGCGCACCAGTTCGCTCGCCGCGGGTTGGCCTGGCACGACGCGTGCGCGGTCGTTCGGGCTCAGCGTCGCCGCATGCGAAGTCAAGCGATAGCCCTCGGGCGCCGCCCCCATCCTGCCGTTGTCGGTGTGGCAGGTGGCGCAGCGCCGGGCGAAGATGGGCGCGACATGCAGATAGGTCACCGGCTCGCCGGCCTGTGGCCGCTGCGGCGCGGTTGCTTGCCGCGGTGACGGTGCAGCCGACGCGGACACCGAGGCTGGGGCCTCTCCCCCGACCACGGCCACGGCCGGGGCCTGTGCCACGGCTGCGTCGCCTCGGGGCGCGCCAGCCGCGATCCAGCGCTCGAACATCGCCACCTGCGCATCGGCAAGGAACGGCGGGCCGGTCATGGGCATGCGCGGTTGGCTGGTGCCCTTCAAGCGCCGGATCAGTTCGCTGTTCCCCGTGTCGCCGGGCTTGACCACCGGCCCCTTCGCGCTGCCTTTGAGCAGCGCATCGACACCCTCGACGCTCAGGCCCGCCGCCGCCGTGGCGCCGGAGTGGCACATGGCGCAGTGCTGCGCGAGGATAGGCGCGAGATCGGCATAGGCCACGGCGGGCTGCGCCGTCACCGGCCCGGCAAGGCAAGCCACCACGCTCAGCAATAGGTAGGCGACAAAGCGCATTCAATTCTCCTCGAGTGACCTGGCAATGCGCCGCCGCACCAGTGGCGGTTGCTCGCCGCCATGCAGATCGTGCCGGCGTTGGCGCAGCGCCAGATCGGCGGCGGTCATGCGCTCGAAGCGGCGCAAATGGTCGGCCCAGGTCTCGTCCATGAATTGTTCGATGTACAGCCGAGGGTCGGCGGTGTCGCGAAGCAACTCCCACGACAGCACGCCCTGGCGCAGGCGGTGGCGCCGCGTCTCGCGCATCACGTCGAGAAACGCTTGCGCGTTCTGCTGCGCGATGCGGTACTCCACGGTCACGATCACCGGCCCGTCGTCGGCGGCGAGTTCGAGTGCCACGTCGGGCGACTTGATGCTGTCGGTGGGCGTCAGGTCCTCGATCGCCGCGCCGTCCAGGCTGCGGCGTCGCGTCACGAGCAGGCACGCCACGGCGACGAGCGCGGCGCAGACGATGCTCGTGCGCACGTCGCTCAGGCTCGCCACCTGGCCCCACAGCGCGGCGCCCAAGGCGCTGCTGCCGAGCATCGCCATCTGGTAGATCGACATGCCGCGCGCGCGCACCCAATCGGGCAAGGCGAGCTGCGCCGACAGCGTGATCGTGTTCGCCACCGAGATCAGGGTGGCGCCAAGCACGAACAGCCCCGCCGCGGCGACCCACATGTTCGGCGCCAGGCTCACCAGCGTCATCATGGCGGCGTGCACGAGCGTGCAGGCACTCACGAGCGTGTCGCGCGAGACGCTTTCACGCACGCGCGGCAGCGCCAGCGCGGCGCCGATCGCGCCCACGCCCATGCAGGCCAGCAGCAGCGCGAAGGTGCCGGCGTCCCCACTCCCCAAGCCCTTGGCCACCAGCGGCAGCAGCGCCGGCAGCGCCGCGGCCTGCATGAAGAACAGGGAAATGCGCAACAGCGCGGTCTGCATGGCGCCGGACTGGCGCACATGCTGCACGCCGACGCGCATCGCCCCGAGGAACCGTTCCCCCGGCAGCGCGCTCACCTTCGGCGGCCGGCGCCAGCGCAACAACACGACCGCGGCGCCGACCGACAGCACGGCATTGAGCATGAACACATAGGCGCTGCCCGCCACCGCGATCACGGCGCCGGCCAGCACCGGGCCGAAAATGCGCGAGATGTTCATCGCGATGGCGTTCAGCGCCAGCGCCGCGGACAACTGGCGCCGCTCCACGAGCTGCGGCAC
>JANOLJ010000425.1:0-9147 GCA_031419715.1 Burkholderiales bacterium
AGCGCCAGGCCGAGCACGGTTTCCGCGCCGCCTTCGCCATACATCTCGGCGGTGTCGAACAAGCGATAGCCGATCTCGATGGCCAGGCGAACCGCCGCCACTTCAGCCGCCTGGGAGCGCGCCGCTTCGCCCATGTGCCAGGTGCCCAGCCCGAGCGCGGGCAGGATTTCGCCGCCCGCAAGCGTGACGGTCTGCATCGTCGCGGCCATCAAAGCTGAACCATCGTCTTGAAGCCGCCCCAGAACATGCGCTTGCCATCGAACTGCATGTTCGTCGGGTCCATCATCGAGGCCAGACGCGGGTCTTTCATCACCAGCGCGTTGACGCGGTCGCGCTGCTTGCGCGACGCGAAGACGATCCAGGAAAACACGACGACTTCGTCGTCCTTCAGCTTCACGCTCTGCGGAAACGACGTGAGCTTTCCCGGCAACACGTCGTCAGCAACGTTCTCGCAGACCTGCAAAGCGCCGTGCTCGATCCACACCTTGCCGGCCTTGCGCGCCATGCGGCGGTAGGCGGCGAGGTTCTTCCTCGGTACCGGAACGACGAATCCATCAACATACTGGGCCATGGGGGTCTCCGGGCGATGTACGGGTTGCCAAGCATAGCGCCGCACATCCGCGCGCCGGTCATACCCAATGGCGTTCAATTGCATAAGACCGATGTGTTGGGAGAGTTCGTTTGTCGGCGCATGCTGCCTTCGTTGCAGGCCGCGTGCAGATGTTGAGCAGCGTGGCAGTCGGCTGGTAGGCAGAGGCGCGGCCCACCGCCCAAGGGTGCAACAGGGCGGCGGTGGTGCCCCCCGGCGCAGGCCCGATTCGCGGTGTCCGCAACTCATCCCGGGCGTCACGGTGTTGACGCGGCTGCGCGTTGCAGTTTGCGACGGGGCCCCGCGAGCCTGGGCCGGAGAACGGGGGCACCGCCGTCGCCCTGCAGCCACGACGACGGCAGGCAAACGCGACATAGACTGGGCAACGTGTCGACGACGACGATCCCGTCGATCCAGGCGGGCAAGATCAAGGCGCTTGCAATCTCGGCGCGCCGAGCGTCCGCCGGCGTTGTCGGCGCTGTCGGCCATCACCACCGGGCCGCCGTCGAAGGCCAACGCTTCGTCGAGCGCGGTGTCGATGTTCGGGTAGGGCGCGACGAGCTGCTCGCGCAGGCCGAACAATTCGTCAGCGATTCGGCTTGCGATTGAGTGCGCCTGGTCCGCGTCACAATCCGTGTAGACGAGCACCTTGGCTCCCATGTCCGGCACGTCGCCCCAGGGGAAACCGTGCACGAGGGAGATTGAAAGCACACCGTCGCGGCCCTCCAGCGCCTGCACGCGATCGACCAGGCCCCGGCCCGGCTGGCGTGTCGTGTGGATGACGCCGACCATGCGCGGATCGGCCACCGCCGCCACCGGCCGGATGCGCCCCTGCGCCATGGCCACGCACAGGTCGACGAGTTCGAAGGCGCGCTCCAGCGCGTCGGTGTGCGGATATTCCTTGAACGCGATCAGCAATTCGGCAAAGCGCACCATGCGCTCGCTCAGGTGGCAGTGCGGGTCCGCCGGTGGGCATGGGCGCAAAAGTGTTCGTCTCGGTCGCGAATGAGGCGCTGGACATTCGCATCGCGTGCCGTCAAGGAATCTGCAGCCGCCCGAGCACGAGCAGCGGCGCCGCGGCGCCTGCCGCATGCGCGGGGTCGCGCCGCACCAGCACGGCCTCGCCTTGGGCGAGCGAGACGCCTGTCACATGGACGATCGTCGAACCATGCGACACCAGCACCACCAGCTCGGCGCGCGCCAGCGACCCGACGAAAGCGCGCACCTGTGCGGCCTGTGCGTCGGCGCCGCTGCGGTCTTCGAAGATATTGCTCAACGCTGGCCACTCGCTGCTGCGGCCAAATGCGAGTTGCGCGGTGTCGCGCGTGCGGCACCACGGCGAATGGCGCACCTGCGTCGGGCGCAACTTGTTTTCAGCGAACCAGCGCCCGATGCGCTGCGCATGTGCGATTCCCGCGTCGGCCAGGTTGCGCTGGCTCGCGCAATCGGCGAGGCGCCAACCCGGCGGGTCGCCCACGCCCGGCGTCGTTTGCGTGTGGCGCATCAGGATCGCCACGCCACCCTGGCGCATTTCGCGCAGCAGCGAAGCATCGTCTTCGGCGTGCGCCGGGGTGCCGGCCAGCAACCACGCGCATGCGGCGAGGCGGGCGAAGCTGGTGAGGCGGGCGAGCCAGGAGGCAATTTTCTTCACGCTGAAAGTGTAGGCGGTCGCTACGCGGCAGGGAGTCAAACCATTCGCGTTCGAATCCCTAGCAACGGCGGCCTGCCGTCGGCCCGTTGCGGACTGTTGATGTCGTATTGGCCTGCCGTCGTCGTGGCGGCAGGGCGACGGCGACGCCCCCGTTCTCCGGCCCACGCTCGCGGGGCAACGTCGAGCGTGGGCCGGAGAACGTACCCCAGGCCGACTGCCACGCTGCTCGACGTCTGCACGCAGCGAGCAACGACCGTCAGCAACCATCCGAAAGCGAACACCCAAAGTTCGACAGTCTTATGCGACTGAACGCCAAAGAGGATCAGAGCTGGAAACCCAGCCACAGCACCATGCCTTCGGCCAGGTCGCTCCACAACCCGGCGCGCGCCGGCAGGTGCCGCGCGGCCAGGCTGCGTTCCTGGTCGAACCAGTGCGCACAGGCCGCGATCGCCGAGCCCTCCTGGAAGGCGAACATCAGTTCGTAGTTGAGGAACAGGCTGCGGCCGTCGAGGTTGGTTGAACCGGTGTAGGCGACGACGTCGTCGATGACGACGAGCTTGGCGTGCAGCATGTGCGGCGTGAACCAGACGTGCCCGCCCGCGTCGCTGAGCGAACGCAGCGCGCGGCGCCGTGCAAGATCGGACATGCGGTGGTTGGAGCGCGCCGGCAGCAACAAGTCGACCTCGACGCCGCGCCGCGCCGCGAGGCACAGCGCCGTCAGCAGCGCCGGATCGGGAACGAAGTAGGGAGTCGCCAGGCGCAGGCGCCGCCCGGCCCGGTAAGCGGCGGTGATGAGCAAGGCGTGCACGGTGTCATCGACCTGATCCGGGCCCGACGCGATGAGTTGCCCGAGCACCTCACCGTGCTCGTGCAGCGCAGCTGCCGGTGGTGGTGGTGGCGGCACCGCCGCGCGCGCGCCTCTGCGGCCGTTCGCGAACGCCCAGTCGTGTTCGAACAGCGCGCTCGCTTGCAACACCAGCACGCCGCGCAGGTCGAAGCTCAGGTCGCGCCAGGGCGCAGCGCCGGCCGAACCTTCAAAGTACTCGCTGGCCAGATTGCGCCCGCCGCACCACAGGCGCCGGCCTTCATGCGCGGCGTCGGCCACGAGCAGCTTGCGGTGGTTGCGCAGGTTGGTGCGGCCCTTCAATGGCGAATGCAAAGGCGGCACGAAAAGCGTGAGTGCCACACCGGCCCTGGCGAGTGGCTGCAGGTCCGGCCGGCCGCCGATCCAGCGCCCCAGGCCGTCGAGCATCAAGCGCACCCGCACCCCCGCGCGTGCCCGGGCCACCAGGCGTTGCACGACCTGCTCGCCCAGGCTGTCATCTCCGAGGATGAACGTGCAAACGTCCAGCGTGTGCGCGGCGCCGTCGATCACCTGCCAGAGCGCCGCGAGCGCCGCGCTGCCGTCGGCATGCAGATGCAATGCATCGTAGGGCGCCGGTTCGGGCTGCCCGAGCGCGATGGCGGTTCGCGCCGGCCAGGGTTGATGCGCAATGGCGGCAGGCGCCTCGGGCAAGGCCTTGGCGCGCGGCCGCGCCTGCTTGCGCGAGCCGAACGTCCAGAACACCGGCAACGCGACGTAGGGCATCAGCAGGATGAACAGCACCCAAGCGATCGCGGCACTCGGATGGCGGCGCTGCTGCAACAGCCGGGAGGTGATGACGTAGAGCAGCACCGCCAGCACCGTCACCAGACCGTGCAAGGTGAGCCAATAGGTCGCGCTGAGGCCGGGGAACATGGGCACACGTTAGCGCATGCGCGAGAGACGCGTGCTCTGGAACTCGCGAAATCGCCGGGGCAGCACTGCGCTCTCTACAATCTCGCGCATCTCACTCACTCATCGACTCGACCACCGCATGTTCAGTGCCGCATTCATCTGGGAACCCGGCACCTACGACGCTGAGTTCAACGAACTCAACGCATTGATTGAGGCCGCGGCGAGGGCAACACCGGGATTTCTCGGCGTCGAGGAATGGAAGACCGAGGACGGCAAGCGCAGAAATGCCACGTACTACTGGGACACCCTTGAAAGTCTGAAAGCGCTCTCCGCGCATCCCAAGCACATCGAGGCGAAGCAGAAGTACGCGCAGTGGTACCACGGTTATCACGTCGTCATTTCCGAAGTCATCAAGTCCTACGGCGATGCCGCCTTCACCCACGTCACACCAAGCCTGCGCAGCGCGGCCTAATGTTGCAGCACACCCGTCGCTCGCGCTCCCGAGGTGAGCAGTGCACGCTCCTGCCCTAGCGACCTGGCCCCTGGCGCTGCTGGCCGGCATGCTGCCGTTGCTGGGCACGCTGATCGCGTACCCGCTGTCGGTGCAGCTGGGTCTGGTGGAGGCGTGCAACCCCTTTATCGACGGCTGCACGTCGATCAGCCGCGCCGCGCGCCATGGCCTGCCGAACCACTTGTTCCGCGCGTTGTTGTTGCCCGCCGCGGCGTTGCAGGCGCTGGTGTGGTTGCTGTGCAGCGTCTGGTTGCGTGACAGCGCGGCGCCGGCATCGCGCCCGTCACGCTCGCTCGGTGTACTGCCGTGGGTCGGCTTGCTGGCGGCGGGCTTTCTCGTGCTCTACGGCACCTTCCTCGGCACCGAAGGCGAGGCCTATCGCTGGATGCGGCGCTACGGCATCGTCGGCTACTTCGGCGGCACATGTTTGGCGATGTTGCTCTGCACCCGTGCCTTGCTGAACAGTCGCTGGCGCGCGCACGCGTCGGTGCGCCTCATGTTTGTGCTGTGCCTGGCGCTGCCCTTGCTGGGGCTCGTCAATGCATTGGTGCCCTTGCTGTTCGGCGGCGCCGCGCTGCGCGACGCATGGCAAAACACCACGGAATGGTGGGGTGGCCTGATCTTCACGCTGTTCTTCTTCACGCTCGCGTGGCTTTGGCGAGCCACGCGTTTCGATCTGGCAACGCGCTGAGCGTGCCCGTGCCGCGTCAGACTGGTCGCAAACGCGTGGGGCCGGCCAGGCCGTCGAAACAGGTGGACAGCAGCATTTCGATGATCTGCTCGTCGCTGTGGTTGCCGCTCGCCTTGAGCAGGCTCAGCACCGGGTCGCAGGCGCGCGCGAAGAGCGTGTAAAGCATGATCTCGGGCGGCAGCTTGCGGTTCAGGTGGCCGGCTTTCTGCGCGGCGGTGATCCACTCGCCCAGCTTGTCGCTGACGCGAATCAGGCGGTCCAGGTAGGCCTTGTTCGCCGTCAGCGCGGCGCGCAGCGTCGAGTTCTGCGCCGGCAGCGACGGCATTTCGCCGGCGAGTTGCACCTTCATCGTCCACTGCGCGACGGCCTTCAGGCGCTCGACGGCAGTGGCCTGGGGCATGGCTTCGAGCGTGGCCAGGAACTCCAGCGTCTGGTCCATCACCCGGATCATCGCGGCGGCGGCGAGCTCTTCCTTCGAGGTGAAGTGCTTGTAAAGGCTGGCCTTGGCGATGCCGACATCGGCGGCGACTTCGTCCACCGTCATCGCGTCGTAGCCCTTTTCCGCCAGCAGGCGATTCACCGAGGCCACGATCGCACCCTCGCGCGCCTGCAGCACTTGCTCACGAAACGACACCTTGACCATGGCCGGCATTGTATACGCAACAGAGCACCAAATGAACTCATGGTATGGTTTGGTACCGTCTATTCCCACACAAGACCTTTGAGTTGATATGGTGAACTAATCAGTTCACACTTCAGCCTCACCAGTTCAGATCAGTTCGTCCCAACGCTCCGATCTGGCATCTCCATCCACCCGTTCTCAAAGGTACCCTGCCATGAAGAAATCTCTCGCCCTGCTTGCTCTGTCGTTCGCCGCCGTGTCGGTACAAGCCAAGGACATTGTTGACACCGCCGTCGGCGCCGGCACCTTCAAGACTCTCGCCGCAGCGCTCAGCGCCGCCGGCCTGGTCGACACGCTCAAGGGCAAGGGCCCGTTCACCGTGTTCGCGCCGACCGATGAGGCGTTCGCCAAGATCCCGAAGGCCCAACTCGACGCCCTGCTCGCCGACAAGGCCAAGCTCACCGCCGTGCTGACCTACCACGTCGTGCCGGGCAAGGTGATGGCCAAGGACGTGAAGGCCGGTAAGGTCAAGACGGTGCAAGGCTCCGACCTGACGCTTGCCACCGCTGGCGGCGTGATGGTTGACGGCGCCAAGGTCACGGCGACCGACATCGTTGCCGACAACGGCGTGATCCACGTCATCGACAGCGTTGTGATGCCGAAGTAATTGAACATGGCGTTCCACGTCCCCGGTCGCACCGGGGACCGACGAACGCCAGTCACCGGAATCCAGCGTGGAACGCATTGCAATCATCGGCTCGGGCATCGCCGGCTTGGCGGCGGCGCGAGAACTGACCCGCGCGAGCGCCAGGCGCCAGGTGACGCTCTTCGAAGCGGCGGCGCACTTTGGTGGCCATGCGAACACCGTCGACGTGACACTCAACGGTGTGACGCACGGCGTGGACACCGGTTTTCTGGTCTACAACGAACGCACCTATCCGCAGCTTGTGCGGCTGTTCGCCGAACTCGGTGTCGAGACCGCCGAGTCCGACATGTCGTTCTCGGTGCAAGCGCTCGGCCACCACCTTGAATGGAGTGGCTCGAACCTGGCAGGCGTGTTCGCGCAGCGGCGCAACCTGCTGCGGCCTGGGTTCTGGCGCATGCTGACCGAGATTGCACGCTTCAATCGCCTGACCACCAGCATCGCGGCGCAGCCCGACGCGGCGATGCCTGACTTGTCGGTCGGTGCGTTCCTCTACGCGCACCGGTTCGGCCGCGAGTTCCGCGAGTGGTATCTGCTGCCGATGATCGCCTGCATCTGGTCCTGCCCGACCGAGCAGATGCTGGCCTTTCCGGTGGCGACGCTGATCCGTTTCTGCCACAACCACGGGCTGCTGCAGGTCACCGATCGGCCGCAATGGATGACGGTGCGCGGCGGCTCTCGGCACTATGTGGCGCGCATCGTCAGTGGCCTGGCCGACGCTCGCTTGAATACCCCGGTGCTCGGCGTGCGGCGCGACGCCGCTGGCGCGCTGGTCACCACGGCGAACGCCATCGAGCACTTCGACCAGGTGATCTTCGCCTGCCACAGCGACCAGGCCCTGCGCCTGCTCGGCGCCGACGCCACGCCGGCCGAGGCCGAGGTGCTCGGGGCGATCCGCTACCAGCGCAATCAGGCCGTGTTGCATACCGACGCCGCGTTGTTGCCGCGCAAGCGCTCGGCGTGGGCCGCATGGAATCATGAATCCACCGGGACCGGCAACGACACCGGCGTGTGCCTGCACTACCTGTTGAACCGCCTGCAGCCGCTGCCTTGGCAGCAACCGGTGATCGTGTCGCTGAATGCGCTGCGGCCACCGCGCGCCGACACGGTGCTGCGACGTTTCGACTACGACCACCCCATCTTCGACCTGGGCGCCGTGGTGGCCCAGAAGCGCCTGCCGCAAATTCAGGGCCAGCGCCGCACCTGGTTTTGCGGAGCCTGGGCGGGCTACGGTTTTCATGAAGACGGTTTGAGCGCCGGCTTGGCGGCGGCGCAGGCGTTGCTTCAGGCGATCCCAGAGCAAGAACGAGGTGCCGCATGAGCGCGGCCGGGGCGCTGATCGGCTTCGGCCGGGTCTGGCATCGCCGCGTGCGGCCGGTGAGCAATGCGTTCAGCTATGCGAGCTACTTCCTGATGCTGCCAATGCGCGCGCTGCGGCAGCAGCCCGACGCCAAGCTCAAGCGCAACCGCTTCGGCGCCCTGTCGTTCTTCGACCGGGACCACGGCGACGGCCGCGCCGACGCCCTGGGCTGGCTGGAAGAGTTGCTGGTCGCGGAAGGAATCAATGACGCGACAGGCGAGGTCTGGCTGCACACCTACCCGCGCGTGCTCGGCCATGTGTTCAACCCGGTGAGCTTTTGGTATGCGCATCGCGAAGACGGGTCGCTCGCCGCCGTGTTGGCGGAAGTCAACAACACGTTCGGCGAGCGCCATTGCTATTTGCTCAGCGGCCCGCTGCTCGCCTGGGATGACCCGGTCGAAGCCCGCAAGGTCTTCCACGTCTCGCCGTTTTGCGCGGTGCAGGGCCGATACCGGTTTCGCTTCATTCTCAGCGGCAGCCCCAGCGCCGCGCCGCGCTACACGATGGCGCGCATCGACCATGAAGACGACGACGGCCCGCTGCTGCAAACCCGCGTCAGCGGCACGCTCGAGCCCCTCACCGCGGCGAGCGAGCGCCGCGCGTTTTTTGGCATGCCGTTGATGACCTTGTGCGTCGTCGCGCGCATCCACTGGCAGGCGTTGCGCCTGGCCCTCAAGCGTGTCCCTTTCCACCGTCAATCTGCAGCGCCTGAGCGCTTCATCACACGATGACTTCCACCAGTTTCGATCTCCCGCGCTCCTCCAGGCCCGGGGCCCGCCGCGCACCCACTCACTCGCTGCCCACCGCGGCGCGCGCCGTGCTCGGCATGCTGCCCGGGCTGAAGCAGGGCGTGCTCGAATTGCATTTGCCCGATGGCTCACGCACCTCGTTCGGCGAAGGCGGGCTCGGCGCCTGCCTGCGCATCACCGACTGGCATGCGTTCAAGCGCATCCTGGGTTCGGGGGACATCGGCTTTGCCGAGGGCTACATCGCCGGTGAGTGGGACACGCCCGACCTCACCGCCTTGCTGAACCTGTTCATCGCGAATCGCGACGAGTTGCAGCGCGCCGTCTACGGCACCTGGTGGGGCTCGCTGCTGTACCGGGCGAAGCACCTGCTGAACCGCAATTCGCGGCGCGGCAGTGCAAAAAACATCCACGCCCACTACGACCTCGGCAACCCGTTTTACACGCTCTGGCTCGATCCGACGCTGAGCTACTCCAGCGCCTGGTTCGACAACGACACGGCGCGCCCACTGCTCGTTGCGCAGCACGCCAAGGTGCGGCGCGCCATCGAGCAGGCC